>JAUVPA010000176.1 GCA_030598905.1 Acidimicrobiia bacterium | reverse complement strand
GGGATGTCGTCGATGACGAGTCTCTCTCCTCCCGTGATGCCGAAACTGCCGTCGAGCTCGGCAACGGTCCGACGCTCGCCTATGCGGCGATCAAACACGCCATCGATGCGGCCGCGACCAACTCCCTCGACGACCAACTCGATCTGGAGCGAGACCTGCAACGCGAGCTGGGCGGCTCCGATGACTACCGAGAGGGCGTTGCGGCGTTCGTCGAGAAGAGGGAGGCGAACTTCACTGGGGAATAGGGCATCGGAACCTGGGTCCGGTGCGATAGCGTCCTAAGGGCATGAAGGTCCTCATCCTTGTTGCTTTGTTCGCGATGTTGGTCGCCGCTTGTGCTTCCGACGACACCGGTGGCTCCGACACCACAACTGCTCCACCGACGACCTCACCCGCCGAGGTACAGGACGTCGCCATCGAGGACGTCGCCACTCTGGACGACGGGACGTTCGTTCGAGTGAGCGGCGCCCTGTTCATCACCCAAAACACCCGGCTCTGTGGCACGGTCCTCGAGTCCTATCCCCCGCAATGTGGCGATCCCTTCGTTGTCCTCGACGGCCTCGATGCCGAAAACGTCGTCGGCCTGTCTTCGCCCGAGGATCCCACGTTCGCGCCCATCACGTGGACCGACTTTCCCCTGACGATTGTCGGCACCGTCAAAGCCGGATCGATCGAAGTATCCGACATCGACCAGCCGCTCTACACGTCCGAACCCGACGAAGATCTCTTCGTGCGTCTCGGCGTGAACGCCCCGGCAGGCCTCACAGCCGGTGAGCTGGTGTGGTGGTCTCTCGACATCACGAACACGACATCCGCTCCGACGACTCTGGTGTTCACCAGCGGGAAACAGGCCGATGTGACACTCACTGACGAGTCAGGTGGGATGGCTTACCAATGGAGCGAGGACATGATGTTCATCCAATCGATCTCCTCGGTCGATCTCGCCCCCGGAGCCACCTTCTCGGCGGTGCTGTCCGGCGAGCTGACGGTCCCGGCCGGCGAGTACGCAATCGAGGGTTTCTTCACAACACCGATGGCCGAACCGGCAGTGGCGTCGGGAACGGTCACAATCGAGCGGTAGCATGCGACGAGGATGAGCCAAGCCTTCATCACTGACTACGTAAGAACTCCGATCGGCCGTTTCGGAGGTGCCCTCGCCCCGGTCCGCCCGGATGACCTCGCGGCGCACGTCATCGCGACACTGCGGGCAAGGAACTCAGGGGTCGACTGGGACACCGTCGACGATGTCTTCCTGGGCTGCGCCAACCAGGCAGGTGAGGACAACCGCAACGTGGCTCGCATGGCGCTGCTGCTCGCCGGCCTATCGACCGACGTGCCGGGCGCAACGGTCAACCGAAACTGCGGTTCCGGGATGGAGGCCGTCGGTATGGCCGCCCGGATGATCCGAGCCGGAGAGGCCGATGTCGTCGTCGCGGGTGGTGTCGAATCGATGAGCAGAGCGCCGAAAGTAATGAGCAAGGCCCAGACGGCATACGACCGGTCCGTTCAGGTCCATGACTCCACAATCGGGTGGCGCTTCGTGAACCCGAGAATGAAGGAGCGGTTCGGCGTCGACGAGATGACGGGGACCGCGGAGAACGTCGCGAAGGAATACAACGTGTCTCGCGATGACCAAGATGCGTTTTCACTTCGCAGCCAGCAACGCGCCGGCGCTGCCGTAGCTTCGGGTCGGCTGGCGACCGAGATCACCCCCGTTGTGGTTCCGCAACGGCGAACGGACCCGGTTGTCGTGGATCGCGACGAACATCCTCGTCCCGATTCCACGATCGAGAAGCTCCGCAAGCTTCCCGCGCTGATGCCTCCAGACGGCACCGTGACGGCCGGAAATGCCTCGGGGATCAACGACGGCGCCGCCGCTCTACTCGTGATGTCCGAGGCTGCAACGCAGCGGTTCGGATCGACGCCGCTAGCACGCGTCGAAGGCATGGCAACTGCGGGCGTGCCTCCCCGCATCATGGGAATCGGTCCCGTTCCCGCGACTCAGAAACTCCTCGGGCGGACAGGCGTCGACCTCGACTCCATCGGCGTAATCGAGCTGAACGAGGCGTTCGCTTCACAGTCCCTGGCATGCCTCCGGCTGCTCGGGCTGCCAGACGACGCCGATTGGGTCAACCCCAACGGCGGCGCGATCGCACTGGGTCATCCGCTCGGGATGACCGGAGCACGGCTGGTTGGCTCGGCGGCGCTCGAGATGCACGACCGAGGGGAAGACCGCGCGTTGGCAACACAGTGCATCGGAGTCGGCCAAGGGATCTCGATGCTTCTGAGCCGGGCGTGAACCGTGACGAGCTGGCTCGGCTCGTCGACGAACCTCTCTCCTACCTCCATCACGAGGACCCTGCCATTCGTCGTCTCGCCGTATCGGCTGTGACCCCTCACATCCGTGATGTAGCCGACCGAGTGGTTCCACTCATCGCCGACGAAGACCCCCTCGTCCGCGCCGAGGCAGTCGAAGCGCTCGGTGGCGCTGGCCCCGCCTACACGCCTCATCTCGACACGGCACGCCTGGACGAGGACTCTCGCGTTCGAGAGGCACTGGCGACGGCCTACGGCGAGGTCGCTGATCGGACATCCGTCGACTGGCTGATCGATCGAGTGCGCTCCGACGACGACCGCATGGTCCGTGAGGCCGCGGCGGCGTCCCTCGGTGCGATCGGGGACGAAAGAGCGATCCCCGTGCTGCTGGAAGCCCTCGCCACAGGTCCCCCACAGGTGCGCAGACGAGCCGTGGTGGCGCTCACGGTCTTCGATGGACCTCGAGTGGAGGAGGCGGTACGACATGCGGCATCCGATCGCAACCCCATGGTGCGCGAAGCCGCTCAGATGGTCGTGGGGCGCAACATTCCTTAGAAGGGGGTCACGCCCCCTCGACCCACTCAGCGCCACCGGCCCAGTGTTCCTTCTTCCAAATCGGGGCTCGTGACTTCAGCTCGTCGATGATGAAACGGGCCGCGGGGAAAGCATCCACCCGATGCGCCGCCGAAACCGCTACTCCGACCGAGATCTCCCCGACACTCAGATCTCCAATTCGGTGGACAGCCGCCGTTCGGTCGATCGGCCACTGGGCTCGTGCCTCGGCAACGATCTCGGCGATCTTCGGTTCCACGTGTTCCGCAAACGCCTCGTATTCCAGATGGGTCACACCCTGGCGGCCCGGGGCGTGGTTTCGAACGGTGCCGAGGAACAAGACAGTTGCTCCACTCTGGTCCGAGGCAACAAACTTGGTAAGCGATGGGACGTCGATGGTGTCACTTCCGACGGCAACGAGATCTTCGGGCACAGGGAAACGGTACCCCATGTGCCGTCGACGATCGGCGGCGTAGGAGGGCTTGGGTCATACAATCGTCTCGTGAGCGACACGACGCGCGAGTCCAACACCGGCCCTCCTGCCGACGACGAACGGCGGGTGTTCGAACTCGATCCCCATGAGGACCCGTGGAAGCTTCCAGCCGACACCGAGGCACCACCACCGGACGATCCAATCGACCCGTGGCTCTCGAACGAGGGGACCGACCGTAGCGACGCCAGCTGGTACCCCGCCGACCAGATCCACACCGAGACGCCGCAGAAGGTACGGCGGTGGCCCCTCCTCCTCGGGGCGTTCGCCGCAGCGTTCGTCGGCGGCCTTGTCGCTATCGGAGCACTTGCCGTGTTCGGAGTATTCGCGGCCGACGAACCGGATGTCGAGGTGGCCGAAGCCCCGCCGACAACCGTGATCGAACGGATTCGAACGGAGATCATCCGCCAGGAAGTGCCTGCCGAAACCGCTGAAGCTGTTGCCATAAAGGTGGTCCCCTCCATCGTTACCGTGACG
>JAUVPA010000116.1 GCA_030598905.1 Acidimicrobiia bacterium | reverse complement strand
GGGCGATCGAGGACGATTCCTCGGATTCGTCTCCGCGGAGGACAAAGCCGAGCTCATCAATGCGGCGACGGTTCTCACGGCCGCTCCCGAGAAGAAGGAACACTTCGGCATCGTGTACATCGAAGCCCTCGCTGCCGGGACGGTGCCGGTTGCCTACGCAGGCGGTGGTGTCGATTCGATCGTGACACCCGACGTGGGCGTGCTCACGGAACGCGATCCCGCCCGGCTCGGAGAGGCCATCGGCGCTGTGCTCGCCAACCCCGATCACGCTTCCCAACTCGCTGCCGCCGGCAGAAAACGCGCCGTCGCCAAATACGCCAAGGAGCATCTCGGCGATGAACTCAACGACTGGCTCTTGGAGCGGGCGTCGTGAGCGACCCGACCGAAGCCGAGGTTCTCGAGCGGCTGGACCGCTCGATCGACGACGGAAGTTTCGTCGGCGGTGGGGACGGTTTCATGACCGAAGCTGCAGCGCTCGTCGAACGGTTCTTGGAGACAGGGAAGTACTCGGCCGCCGAGGACCCGTTTGGCGGACGCGACGCCGAACTCGCTCCGGGTGAACATGCCTACTACCTGATGGTGTGGCGGATGTTCGATCGAACTCCGGCGGCGATGATGCAGGACTTCGCCATCAAGGTGAGACGGCTCCTCGCGCCAAAGGTCTTCAAGAACGTCGGAGAAGAAGTCATCTTCCACCAGGACGTCAACATCCTGTCCGGCACCAACACAACGCTGGGCTCAGGCGTGTTCGTGAATCATGGATCCACCATCGACGACCGAGGGCCGATCACGATCGGCGATCACACGATGATCGCGGCGGGCGCGATCTTGACGACCCACGGTCACATCCTCGACGACTTCTCCCAACCTCTTCCGTTCGGCGGGCGAACGATGGCCCCGATCGCAATCGGGTCGAACTCCGTGATCGGCTTTCGTTCCGTCGTGATGCCGGGCGTGACCATCGGAGATCGCGTGATCGTGGCATCCAACAGCGTCGTCACGAAGGACATCCCCGACCGGTGGGTGGTCGGCGGGGCACCTGCCAAGAAGATCAAGGAACTCGTGCCGCGCGACCAGCTCGAAGACGGCGACAGGTAGCGTGGCCGAATGGCTCCATACAACATGGGTGATCCCGAACTCGATCAACGAGTCGACGAGCTCGTTGCCCTCGCCGCCGCAGACGGAGACGACGACGGTGGCGACCTCGTACGGGAGCTGATCGTCACGGCCCTCAAGTCGGGCAGGGACAACACCGACCGCGGTGACCTGAAACTCGTCAACGCAGCCTTGAAGGAGATGCGCTACTCCTTCCTCGTCTTCCAGAAGTACCGGTCCATACCCAAGGTCACGATCTACGGGTCTGCTCGCACACATCCCCAAGATCCGAACTATCGCCTGGCATCGGAGTTTGCCAACCGGATGGCCGATGAGCACCGCTGGATGGTCGTCACCGGCGCCGGACCCGGGATCATGGAGGCAGGCAATCTGGGAGCAGGCTCGGACTCGAGCTTCGGAGTCAACATCCGCTTGCCGTTCGAATCCGAGGCGAACCCGTACATCCACGAAAGCCGCCTCATCAACTTCAAGTACTTCTTCACGAGAAAGCTCATATTCGTGAAGGAGTCAGACGCCTTCACGCTCTTCCCAGGCGGATTCGGGACCCAGGATGAGGCCTTCGAGCTGCTCACGCTCGTCCAAACCGGTAAGTCGGACCTCCATCCGATCGTGATGCTCGAGGCCGAGGGCACCGGCTACTGGTTGGCTTGGCTGTCGTTCGTCGAAACATTGGCCGATCAGGGAATGATCTCTTCCGACGATCTCCATCTCTTCAAGATCACGACATCAGTCGACGAAGCCATCGATGAGATTCGCCGCTTCTATGCCAACTACCACTCGCAACGGTACGTCGACGGCAAGCTCGTCCTCCGGCTGAAGACCGAGCCGACCGATGAGACGATCGCCCTCCTCAATGACCGCTTCGCAGACATCGTGTCTTCCGGCGTGATCGAGAGGACCACCGCAACCGAGGCCGAAATCCACACGGCGGACAATGTCGACCTACCCCGGGTGCGTTTTCATTTCGATCGACGGCACTTCGGACGGCTGCGTCAGCTCGTCGACGAGTTGAACCGAGCAGCGCAATAGCCGTCCCCGGAGGGTTTGGGAGTTCCCACCAACCCTAGAATTGTGCCCATGCGCGAGATCCTCTCCGACCTCGTGGCCGAAGAACAGCATCTGGACCAGTTTCTCCAGAGCATCTCGGATCGCGAATGGAAAAAGAAGACACCTGCTCCCGGATGGACAATTCAGGACCAGGTCAGCCATCTCGCCCACCTCGAGGCATTTGCCGCCGAGGTGCTCGAAGAGGGCCGCGCCCGCATCGATCGAGAGGATTACTCGGATTTCGACGCCTGGACGGAGAAGGGTGTGGCCCAGTATCGCCGCCGCCGCCACCAGGAGGTCCTCGAACAATGGCGATTCGGCCGAGCCGACGTGGTGGACGCCCTCTCTCGTAGAGATGCGAGGGATCGGGTTCCGTGGCTGTATGGCGACATGAGCGCAAGAAGTTTCGCCACGCTGCGTCTGATGGAGACCTGGGCTCACGGCCTGGACGTCAAGTCGGCCATCCTGGATCGAATAACGCCGATCCCCGAGGACGATCTCGAGGAGGACGAAGAAGACCCGCTCGCCGACACCGACCGCATGCGCCACATCGCCTGGCTCGGTCAGCGGTCTCTGCCATTCGCCTTCGAACAGAGCGGTGAGAAGTTCCCTGATCAGGGCATTCGCGTGGAGCTGATGGGACCAAAATACGCCGCGTGGCGTTTCGGGCCTGAAGACACGGACCAAGTCATCAAGGGCATGGCCGGTGACTGGTGCCGGGTGGTGGTCCTCCGTCAGACGGCCACGGACACCGGACTCGTCGCCGTCGGTGACTTCGCCGAGACGGCACTCAAGGTCGCTCGCGCCTATTGATTTTGGCCCTCCCCCGCCTCATCGGCATGATCCACCTCGGCCCTCTTCCGGGTTCGTCGCGCTTCGCCGGCGACCTCGACGCCGTGGTTGCTGCTGCCGTTGAAGACGCCACCGTCCTCGCCGAGGCGGGTTTCGATGGGCTGATGGTGGAGAACTTCGGAGACGCCCCGTTCTACGCCGACGACGTTCCCGTTGAGACGGTGACCTCGATGACGCGGGCCGTGCTAGCGGTCGTCGAAGCGGCAGAGGTGCCGACCGGAGTCAACGTCCTGCGCAACGATGCCCTCTCGGCATTGGCTGTGGCGTCGGCTACCGGAGCTGCGTTCATCCGTGTCAACGTGCTCTCGGGCACGATGTTCACCGACCAGGGGCCCATCGAAGGACGGGCCGCCGACGTCGCCCGCAAACGTGCCCATCTGTGTCCCGATGTCCAGATCATGGCCGACGTCATGGTGAAACATGCCACCCCGCCGCCCGGCCTGACGCTCGAGGCCGCGGCCCGTGACCTTGCCGAAAGAGGTGGGGCACACGCCATCGTCGTCTCCGGTTCCGGGACCGGCTTTCCAACTTCGGCCGACGACGTCGCCACCGTCGCCGGGCTCTCCGGACTTCCCGTCTACGTCGGATCCGGAGCGACACCCCAGACTGCTCGCTCGCTCCTCACCGTCGCCGACGGCGTCATAGTCGGCAGTTCACTCAAGCCCGGCGGCGACACGTCGCGACCCATCGATGCCGTCTTGGCTGCCGAATTCGTCGCGGCGGCCGTCTCGTAGGAAGCACTACTAGGGCCCTTCGTCCCCGGCGCGTCTTACCCACGATCCGGGCGGGTAAGTCGATTTTGTCATTTAGTCCGACCTCGACCTCGGGTCGAGCAATGGGGAGAAACCCCTTGTGGCGCCCAGGTCGCGCCAACCCTCAACCATTACGGGAGGGTTGGCCAGAGTCACAATGGTGGCCCTCGCTGAGGTCGGGTTCGGGTGAATCTGATGCGACCGGGTGGTGATTCGGCGTCGATACGGAACCCCATTCCGTGGACCACTACGTGATGGTGAAACCAGCACAGAGTGGTCAAGTTGTAGGGGTCGTGATCGCCGCCGTCTGATTGTTGCCGGATGTGATGGGGTTGGAGCCGATACCGACTGGTGCATCCATCGGCGGTGCAGCCGCCGTCGCGCAGCGCCACAAACTTGCGGATCGCCGGGGGGATCGCTTTCGCTCCGTCCGACGTCACAACCGGACGACCCGCTTGGAGTCCGATGATCTGCACCGATCCGGTGCACAACAGTTCTTCGAGCACTTTGGGACCAACACGGGTTCCGTACTCGACCTCCACCCCGGCCTCTCCCCCACTGCCATTGGCAACATCGATATCGATGAACACCGATACCTGTGCACCCGAAGAGACTTCGGAATCACCCGAACGATCCAAAGAGTCCTGCGCCATCGCCACGAGGGCGTCGGCGTTGCGCTGACCCCGCGACAGCGACGCCCCGTCCGGCATGTCTCCGAACCCGTCACCCCGATCTTGCAACGCCTTCTCCACGAGGCGGCCATCGACACCAGCCAACCGTCCGTGAATGTCCCACTGCGACTCATCCAGACTCGGTTGCACGGCCACATAACGATGCGCAAACACGTCGCGTTCGTGGTGCCTGGTCAAGCGGCGCTGTTGAGCGGCGAGGCGTCGGAGTCCGACAATGTCCCATCGCGCCGATTCGTCAGGATCCGCCGTGGACAAGGGCTGCTTGAACAACTCGGCAGCTCGATCAAAACTGATCTCCCCCGCCTCTAACGCGTTACGCACCCTAGGCTGCTGCTGCAACTTCTCTGAAACCTGCACTAGCTGGGCTGCCGTCTCGGGCGCCACGTCAGCTGTCGCCGCCACCCACTCCTTGGCCGAACGTGCCCCGTTGCCGCGAGCCACTCGATCCAACCACAGACGGTTCAACACCTCGGCCTGTCGGTACCGGATGCGGGCAATCTCGGCCTCCCCATCTCGCAAGACCTGGCCGGCTCGTTGATCAGAAACACCAAACAAATCCATACCCAAAACGTATCCGAAGGGTGTGACAGAAAACAGCTCGATGGTACGCCGGGCGAGCACCCGGTTCGTTACGTGACGGGATCGGGAGTTCGCAGGTTCGTAGCGAGCTTTACCGCTTCGCGGATCACTCCGGCGTTGATGCCGAGGAGACCGAGGATCAGCACAGACTCCGGGCGCCGCTAGAGCCAAACGACGGACGTCGTTACTCGTCCCCGGCTGATCGTCAGCGCTGGTGCATGGAGAAACCGACGATCTGCCGATCGAGGAAGCCGACGAGCTTGCCGAAGGCTGCGGAATCGCCGGAGATCGTCGACGCTGAGGACGCATCGGCGAGCTGTTCCGCGGTGACTTCGACTACCGCGTCGGCGTCGGCGGCGATGCCGTCCTCGACGAGGAGGATGCTGTTGCGCAATCGCACCGTGACCTCTTCGGCACTGTCGATGACCTGAATCCCCACCGTCAGACGTGTCTGTCCGGCGGCATCAGCATCGAGCTGATAGCGCCAGGCAGCAACGATGTCCTTCGCCGATCTCTCCGCAGCCAACATGGCGAGCATCGCGGCCAGGATGGCGTCCGGGTCGAGGGAACCCTCCAGTTCGAGAGCCCCCGTTAGATACCAGGAGCGAACGATCGGGTTTAACTGCTGATACCCGAGAGCGCGCAGCGCCGCGGCCTTGACCAGCTTGGCGTCGCCGTTGTCGGGCTCGGCGCGGACCACGAGTTGGGCAAGCTCGGCGGCGAACTGGTGGTCGCCGTCCTGGTGGGCCGCCTTGGCAGCGTCGAGGACGGTTTCACCTCCGTCCATCATGTCGACGAAGCGCGTCGCCTTCGATTTCGGGTCCGAAGGGAACAGTTCGGTAGCGTCGCCGTTGAACCAGCTCACCCAACCCGTGAAGAACTCCGGAACCGTCGTGATCGGTGTT
>JAUVPA010000165.1 GCA_030598905.1 Acidimicrobiia bacterium | reverse complement strand
CTGCAGATCAAGCAAGCCACCAATTCCGTTCTCGAGGACCATCTTCCCAAGAGCGAGTACCCCGATCACGGCCAGCGGGTGGTCGAGGGGCAGCGACTGATGCAGGCCTCGAGCGACATCTTCCTCGGCTGGACGATCCACCAAGACGAGCATCACTACTACTGGCGGCAGTTCCACGACATGAAGGGCTCCGCCGATGTCGCTGCCATGACCCCGGAAGAGCTACGCGGCTACGCCGGCGTGTGTGGATGGACCCTCGCCCACGCTCATGCCCGGTCCGGAGATCCGATCGCCATCGCCGGCTACCTCGGCTCGGGCGACGTCTTCGACCGCTCCGTTGCGGAGTTTGCCGCCGACTACGCCGATCAGAACGACGAGGACCACGCCGCCTTCGTGGCCGCCATCAAGTCCGGCCGCATCGAGGCAACGAGCGGCCAGTAGCCACCGGTGGCTCCTTCCTTCGCCTCGGCGCAGGGCTCGTTGGTGACCAAGACCTCGCCGTCGGAGACGCGCACCACGGTCGCAGTGTCAACGTGCCAGACGAGCACCTCCAGATTCTTGCGCTACAAGGCGTCGGCTGCCTTCTCCCTGATGCCGTAAGTGATCTGTTAGCGACACCTGGCATGGTCTCGGCGTAGGGTCGATTACGGCGAGGAGAAAGACGATGGCGACTGCGGAGGCCGAGACCTCTCGCGACGAGCGTGTTCCGCCCGGGGGTTTGGTCTACGACGGCTTCATTTCCTATAGCCATGCCGCCGACGATCTGTTGGCGCCGCGGCTGCAGGCGGGGTTGCAGCGGTTTGCCAAGCCGTGGTGGAAGCGGCGGGCGTTGCGGATCTTCCGTGACGAGTCTTCGTTGTCGGCGAATCCGCATCTGTGGTCCTCGATCACCGACGCCCTGGACCAATCCGGCTGGTTCGTGTTGTTGCTGTCCCCGGAGGCGGCGGAGTCGCCGTGGGTGAACAACGAAGTCGAGTACTGGCTGGCCAACAAGGATGCGGATCGGATCATCCCGGTGCTCACCGACGGTGACTTCACCTGGTTCGATAACGACTTCATCTCGGATGCGGCGCCGCCGGCGCTCCAAGGTGCGTTCTCTGATGAGCCCCGCTGGGTGGATCTGCGCTTCGCCCGCACCGAAGAGCAGCTCGACCTGAAGAATCCACGGTTCTCGGCGGCAATCGCCGACGTGGCCTCGGCGATCCGGGGTGTGCCCAAGGATGAACTCGAATCCGAGGAAGTTCGCCAACACCGGCGCACGACCCGCACCGCCTGGGCAGCCGGCGCCGGACTGCTGGTCTTGGCGCTCATCGCCGGTGCTGCGGCGATCTTTGCCCTCGACCAGCGCAACGAAGCCGAACAACTAGCGGAATCCGAAGCCATCGCCCGCGAGGAAGCCGACGCCAACGCCACAGAGGCCGAGGAGAACGCCCACGAGGCGCAACGGAACGCTGCACTCGCCGAGGCCCGAGAGCTGGCCGCGTCCGCCATCGGAGTGGTCGACGATGACCCCGAGTTAGCGACATTGCTAGCCCTCGAAGCAATCACCAGCGCTCCGGAAGGGGCGGCGCAGCCGGTCGAGGTGATCAACGCGCTGTGGGAGGCAACCGCCGGCAACCGGCTCCTTCAGGTGATAGAGCCTGGACTGTTGACCATCAACACGGATATCGCGACGTCGATATCGGCGGACGGCAGCCTGCTCTTCGTGTCCGGAGTCGAGGCAGCTGTCCTCATCGACGTCGCCAGTGGCCAGACGCTTTGGGAATACGAGCTGGGTACGGAGGACGAGATCCGCAGCACGGTACTGAGCCCGGACGGCGCCCTGGTCGCTGTCCCGATTGCCGAGCCCGATGCGCGATTCAGCGCAAGCCGCGATGCTGAGCCGGACCTGCGACCGGCACGCGTGGTCATCCTCGATGGCACAACCGGCGAAGAAGTCACAGTTCTGGAATTCCCTGAGTGTCGACAGACCGAGATCCCCGCGTGGTCGACCGACTCGTCGAGACTCATGGTCAACTCAGGCCCCCAGGAGTGCTTCCGCCAGGGCTCCCCGAGCGGTTTCTGGGTCGAGGTTTTCGACACGACCTCGTGGCAGTCGCTTGCCCTCATCGATGCACCGGAGCCCGAGTACCGGTTCGGCCCGATCGGATCCTTCGACGACTCCGGCCGGCTGTTCGTCTTCGGCTCCCGGCCCACCGAGATCTACGACGCCGAGGACTACTCCTTCGTCACCGCACTCCCGGAGACATTCGGTTTCGGCGACGTAACCCCCGACGGCACCCGGGTGTTGAGCAGCCTGTTCGACCATCCTGAGATCCAGGTGCACGGGGTCGAGCCGGCGCAACTGCTCGACGTGCTACCCATCGACTTCTACCCGGACTTTCCCAAACAAAGCGTCTTCTCGTCGGAGGGGAACTTCATTGCCGTGAGCGTGCGCGGCTCCTACGTCGTCGTTTGGGGAGCGGGTCGCGGTCAGGAGCTCTTCCGGGTCGACGGTGCCTCCCCGATTCTTCACGAAGCGACCGGACGACTATTCACGACCGTCGGAGACAAGATCATGATCTGGAGCCTCGACGCCGGTACGGCGGGTCGTGAGGTGCTCGGAGACCTCGGGACCGCGACCTGGGTGAACGGGACCCCGTTCGTCTACGGTGACGAGACCGGGGCCTTCATCAACGGCGAGGCGGATTTCAGCGGCTTCTATCTCCGCTTCTTCGACCTGGAAACCGGCGTCCTCCTCGATCACATCGTTTCCGACCCGGAGTCAGGCCATGTCTGGCTTCCCGGGGATCGCTTCGCATACGCGCCCGACCCGTGGTCGTACATCGCCGTTGATCCCAGAACGGGTGAAGAGGAACTGTTCCTGGGATGTGAAGCCGATCCCGAAGGGATCTGTCCCGACACCGGAGAGCCTGCGACGGATTTTGTGCTCGTTTCCTCCCTGGACCAATCGGAACTCGTGGCCATCGAAATCGTCTTCGATGAGGAAGGCAACTGGATCGGCTGGGGGAGCTGGACGTTTGTCGATCCCCTTACCGGAGACCTCCTCGGGGAAGAGGTGCGCGAGGCGACCAACTTCAAGACCGACACCTTCAGTGAGGATTGGGTGCTCGCCTCGGACGACCAGAGCGACGTCGTGGTCACCGATCGGGAGACGGGGGAGGTGCTTTGGAGCGTTCCGATAGCCGTCGTGAAGATTGAGATCTCGTCATCGCGCGAGCGGCTCGTGATCATCGGCAACGACAGCCGGGTCACCGTCGTTGAGCCCGACTCTTGGGACACGCAAACAATCGAGTTCGGCTTTGGCAACGTTCGCGCCGCCTCCCTCGGCCCCGGAGACCGGTTCATTGCGATCGGCGACGAGAACGCGCTGAGCATCGTCGACCTCGCCGCTAGCGAGATCGTCCAAGTCGTGCCCATCGGTGGTGTTTCCGGCGTGCACTGGTTCGATGAGGAGACCATCCTCATCGGGACAAACGACGGGCTGTGGGCCCGGATATCACTTGACGTCAACGACCTGGTGGCCCGAACGCGGGCGAGTATCACGCGCACATTCACCCCGCAGGAGTGTCTTACCTACCGGATCGATCCGTGTCCGACTTTGGATGGGATGAGGGGCGTCTGATGGACACGGTCGAGTCCCGCACCGAAGAGCAGCCGTCGGCGGGAACGGTGTATGACGGGTTCATCTCCTACTCCCACGCCGCCGACGACCTCCTTGCGCCGAGGTTGCAGGCGGGGTTGCAGCGGTTTGCCAAGCCGTGGTGGAAACGGCGGGCGTTGCGGATCTTCCGTGACGAATCCTCCCTCAGTGCCAACCCCCACCTGTGGTCCTCGATCACCGACGCTCTCGACGAGTCGGCTTGGTTTGTGTTGTTGTTGTCTCCTGATGCGGCGGAGTCGCCGTGGGTGAACAACGAGGTCGAGTACTGGCTTGCTCACAAGGATGCGGATCGGATCATCCCGGTCCTCACCGACGGTGACTTCATCTGGGCGAATGCAGACATGGCCGGCGATGCCTTCCCGCCGGCGCTTATGGGGGCATTCGCCGACGAGCCGCGTTGGGTTGATCTCCGTTTCGGCCATACCGACGAGCAGCTCGATCTGAGCAACGCCTACTTCCGCGCCGCTATCGCCGACATTGCTTCGGCGATTCGCGGGGTCCCCAAGGACGAATTGGAGT
>JAUVPA010000097.1 GCA_030598905.1 Acidimicrobiia bacterium | reverse complement strand
CTGTCACAACCAGCGCGGCGACACCGGCGGCCGCGGCAATCATGCGGTGCGGAGTGAGGCCACCCGTCAAGGGGATCGCCAAGAGCATCGCAATCAACGGCATCCCGAATTTGACCAAATTGTTCCAGACGCCTGTGACCAGTACAGAACGCACTATTGGGCCCGCCCCGAAGCGCCAGGACGTGAGGATTGTGTACGTCACTCCCACGGCAAACGCTCCACCGGCGGCAGGGTGTTCGCGGTCGCTGTGGAAGCCTGCTTGACGATGGCCGCGCCTCGGAAGCTCAGTCCTGGTAGCGACGCAACTGTCACAAGCCAGAACGACGCCATGCTCGAGCATGCAAGGCCGAACAACAGCACGACCTCCGGCCCGCTAACCGCCTGAACGATGGCCCAACCGTCTGCGTAGGAAGCAAACCGCGGAAGAAGTCCACCCAACATCAACACAATCACGACGACCGCTCCGAACCCGCGTCGCAGCGATCGATGCCGGTGGACCGAGCGGTGTTCCTCTAGGGGAGTCTGAATCGACGAAGGCTGCGTGATGTTCACGTGGCATGCATTGTGCATCCTCCGTGCAGTTGGGGAGACACCCTGCGCCAAGGCGATTAGCTTCTCAGCCCAGCTCCCGAGAACAGGAAAGGAAAGGCCGGCGGTGGCGCCTGCGAACAAGACGGCTCTGGTCACGGGTTCAACGTCTGGGCTCGGCCTGGCGACAGCAAAGCTGCTCCTCGAGGCGGGTTGGCATGTGGTCATCCACGGACCCGACGCCGCCTCGGTGTCACGAGCCGAAGATGACCTGAGTGCCACAGTTCCCAGAGCATCGTTGAGCACCACGGTCGCCAATCTCTCTTCACAGGCCGAGACGCGTGACCTTGCAATCGCCGTCGCAGATAGGCACGAACAGCTCGACGGGCTGGTGAACAACGCGGCGGCCGTATTCGACGACTGGTCGACCAATGGTGACGGCATAGAACTGACCTTCGCCGTGAACTATCTGTCTGTTTACTTGCTGACACGGCTCCTGCTGCCCGCATTGGAGAAGTCCGAGCCGGCCAGGATTGTGAATGTCGTTTCGGAAGCACACCGCGGAGCAACACTCGACTTCGACGATCTCCAAAACCGCATCGACTACGAGCGCTTCAAGGCATATCAGCGATCGAAGTTTGCCGACCTCGTCTTCACCTACGAGCTGGCGCGGCGCGTCGATCGGACAAAGGTGGCTGTGATTGCGGCTCACCCGGGAACCGTGAGAACCTCTCTGTTCAGACCGCGAAACGCCATCGAACGGGTCGTAATGCCAGTCCTGAATCTGCGTGCTCGGAGCCCGGAGGAAGGGGCCGATACTGTCGCGTGGTTGGTGACAAGCCGACAAGGCGCCGACATGCACGGCCGATACGTCGCCGACCGCCGATCACTTGTTTCGTCCGATCAGTCCTACGACGAAGCTACGGCGGCACGGCTGTGGCGCACCAGCGCCGAAATCACAGGAATCGCCGAGTGACCTCAGAGCACGCGGGCGCAACTGACCGTGCGACACCGAGAGAGGTTTCGGGTTTCCGAACGGAAACGGATCCGCCGCCACGAGTGGGCGCACAATGTTTGTATGACGACAACGAGGTGAGAGGCACATGGCAGAAGAATTATCGATCAACGACCGCAAGGAAATCCTCACCCAGCAGGTCGCACGGTATGTGCGGCAGGGTTGGATCGTGGAAAGCGAAACCGACACGACGGCGAACCTGTCCAAGAAGAAGAAGTTCAGCTTCTGGTGGGCTTTCATCTGGTTCTTGTTGCTCTTCGTCGGCTTGATCGTCTACATCTTCTACTACCTCGCCAAAGACGACGAAACGATGTACATCAGTATCGGGCAGACCGGCGACATCACTCACACGAAAGGCTGATGGGGATGGTCGACGGGAGCGCGAACAGCATGGAGCGCTTCGATCTGCGCTACGGCTATGTGGATGCCCCCGTCATGCGCCGTATGGAGCGGGAGGCTTTGGGTTCTGACTACGGAGCAACCAGTTACACCACAATCGAGCAGGCCGACGATCTCGTGCAATCGTTGGCGCTGACGTCGAACAGCGAGCTACTCGACGTCGGGAGTGGCACGGGCTGGCCGGGGATCTACCTGGCTGCGGCGTCCGGGTGCAAGGTGACGCTCACCGATGTTTCGCTGGTTGGCCTGGGTACCGCTCGTCGACGGCTCATCGTCGACGGTGCTCGGGGCCATGTTGTCGCCGCATCGGCTGGCCAGCTTCCGTTCCGCAGCGAAAGGTTCGATGCGGCAACGAGTTCAGACGTCTTCTGCTGAATAGCGGACAAGCTCTCCGTGCTGGGAGCGTGTCGGCGGGTGTTGAAGCCGGGAGTCAAAATCGACTTCACCGCAATCGTCGTTGCCGAAGACCTCGATGACGGCCGCTACGAAGCGGCGATCGAGGCCGGCCCCGAACATGTCGCGGTGGATGGACCATATGGCGAGCTGCTCGCCAACGTCGGCTTTGAGGTACTTGGGGGTACCGATGTCACGAGAACGTTCCGTGAGGCGTCGGCAACATTGGCAAACGGGTGGGCCGAGAACGAACGCGAGCTTCGGACACTTGTGGGAGACGAGCAGTACGAGGAGAGACGCGGCCACCGTGAGCGAAGGCTCGCGGCAATAGACGATGGACTGCTGCAACGTCACCGTTTCATCGCAATGGCTGCGTCCTCCGCTCGGGCCACCGAGCCGGACCAGCTGCGATAATCACGAGACGTCCATGCCGGGGTCCTCATACGCATGGAGGGGTCTATGGCCGAAGCGGCATCCGATCTGATCGCCGAGGGCCGGGAAGCAACCCAAAGGAGCTCCTGGCAAGAGGCCTTCGAGCTCCTCCAGAGCGCGGACGAGCTCGAGATACTCGACCCTTCCGTTCTCGAGGATCTTGCCCGGTCGGCCTGGTGGTCGGGGAAGCCCGACGACGCCATCGAGGCGCGGGAGCGGGCCTTCGCCGCGTACAACCGGGATCACAACAGCCCGAGCGCGGCGAGAGTGGCCCTCAACCTCGCCGAGGACCACTTTCACAAGACGGGCACAGCAGTTGGCACAGCATGGGTGAAACGCGCTGAGCAACTGCTCGAAGGCGAACGCTCTTCTCCAGAAACTGCCTATCTGATTCGAATGAAATCGGTGATGGCGTTCGAGGGAGATGACGATCCCACCTCGGGCCTCAAACTCTCTCGCCGCTCCCATCAGCTCGCAATCGAGTGTGGTGACCTGGACCTGCAGGCCATCACCCTCCACGACCAGGGACGCATGACTGTTGCGCTCGGCGAAGTCGACGAGGGAATGGCGTTGCTGGACGAAGCGATGGTCGCCGCCGTCGGCGGAGGTCTGGGCGCCTACGCAACCGGGAAGATCTACTGCAACATGATCGACATATGCGAGCAGATCGCCGACTATCGGCGAGCGGGCGACTGGAGCGATGCGGCCAAACGCTGGTGCGAACGGGCGGGCCACAACTCCGGCTTTCCGGGAGTTTGTCGCATTCATCGTGCCGAGATCATGCGCCTTCGCGGCGACTGGAAGACCGCCGAGGAGGAGGCGATTCGTGGCTGCGATGAGCTGGGCAACTACCCCGACTTCGCCGGAATGGCCTTCTACGAGATCGGTGAGATTCGCATGCACATGGGCGACTTCGAAGAGGCTGAGGTGGCCTTTCGCCAGGCGCACGGGTCGGGACGTGATCCGCAGCCGGGCATGGCGCTGCTCGAACTAGCCCGTGACAACCTCGAAGGAGCCCGGGATCTCATCAACCAGAGCCTCGCCGACACGTCAGCATCACTGAGGAGAGCACGACTGCTTCCTTCTCAGATCAAGATCGCTCTCGAGAATGGATCGCTGGACGTCGCACGCCTCGCTGCCGACGAGCTCCAGTCGATTGCAGACGAATATGGCACCACTGCGTTGCAGGCCTCCGCCCACGACGGTGCGGGTTCCGTGCTCGTCGCCGAAGGGAGCCCCGAGGATGCCGTTCCGCGCCTGCGAGCAGCCATCGACGGTTGGTTGCGCAGCGATGTTCCCTACGAGACGGCTCGATCTCGCATGTTGCTGGCGCAGGCATATCGCGACCAGGGATCAAGCGACCTTGCTGAACTAGAACTCAGGACGGCACTGACCGCTTTCGAAGAACTCGGCGCTGTGCCCGACGTAAGGGCCGCGCGCAGTGCGCTTGATGTCGGCCGGCGATCGACGCCAAGCGAGCGAAGGGTCGCCGCGCTCATGTTCACAGACATCGTGGACTCGACGGCTCTCATCGGAGCGATCGGTGACGCGGCCTGGGAACAGTTGCTGCGGTGGCACAACAGGACGCTTCGATCGCTCTTCGGCTCACACGACGGACGTGAGATCGACCGTGCTGGAGACGGTTTCTTCGTGGCGTTTGATCTGACACAAAATGCAATCGACTGTGCCGTTGACATTCAAAGGACGTTCGCCACCCAAAGGTCGGAGCACGGATTCGCTCCTGCGGTCCGCATCGGCCTCCACTCGGGCGAAGTCACCGGAGTGGGTTCGGGGCTTGCCGGACAAGACGTGCACCGGGCGGCGCGCATCTGCGCCCAGGCCTCAGGATCCGAGATCCTGTCGAGCACCGACCTCGTCGATCTGACCAGCAGATCGACACCCGCCGCCGACCGAAGGTCGATTCAGTTGAAAGGGTTCGAAGACCCGATCGAAGTCACCCTGATCGCGTGGGACTGAGCAATACCGTTCACTCGTCGGTCCCGATGCGCCACGGCGGATTGATCCGGTTCTCGGTCGCCTCGAAGAACACGACGAGGTTCCCGTGGGGATCGAAGAGACGCGCTTAACGGACCCGCCACGGCTGACCGACGGGACCGTATCGAACTCCATACCTCGTGTCTCGAGGTCGGCGACGGTCGCATCGGCATTCAAGGCTACCTCCGCGACCGAAGCCTCCTTCTAGGGTTTCGCAATGGCGTTGAGGGTGATCGGTGCGGGGATGGGACGAACGGGCACGTACTCGCTCAAACTCGGGCTCGAGCGTCTGCTTGGTAGACCCTGCTATCACATGCGCGAGGTCTTCGCTCGACCGGATCACATCGCCGCGTGGCGTCGGGCGCTTGGTGGCGAGGAGCCCGACTGGGGATTCTTGCTCGCCGGCTATGTAGCGGCCGTCGATGAACCTCCCGCCTACTTCTGGCGTGAGCTCGCCATGATCTACCCAGACGCGTTCGTGTTGCTCTCGACGCGGCCGGCCGACGACTGGTATCGAAGCATGGACCGAACCATCTTCGATGTGCTCCGCCGAGGCTCGTCACCGAACGGAGCCGAGTGGTTCGCCATGGTCGAAGCGATGTTCAACGTGCAGTTCCCCGCCGGAACCGAGGACAAGGACGCAGCCATTGTCGCCTACGAAACTCACAATGAACGCGTCAGGACCACCATCTCTCGAACGCGGCTCATCGAGTGGAGACCCGAAGACGGGTGGGGTCCTCTGTGTGAAGCGCTCGGACTCGACGAACCTCGAGAGGCATTCCCGCACACCAACACGACTGAGGAGTTTCGGCACAACACTCGACTGAACGAGTGATCTTCCCGGCGCGGACTCAGCGGATGTCTGGCCAGCTACGCTCGCACCGTGCTCGCACCCGACTTCACCCTTTCCGACCAGGCCGGGCAGCCGTGGACCCTGTCAGACCACCGAGGAGCAGCGGTTGTGTTGCTGTTCCTCCGCGGAGATTGGTGACCGTACTGCAACGGCCAGCTGGTCAGCGTGGCGCTGAGACACAACGAATACACAAGCGCTGGTGCCTTCGTTGCCGGGATCGACATCGATAGTCCTGGCCAACACGCCGCGATGATCGAGAAACTGAATCTGACGTTCCCCCTTCTCTCGGATCCCGATCGCACAAAGGCCATCGATCCATACGACCTAGCCGATCCCAAGGACAGGAGAAATCTTGCCAGAATTGCCACCGTGGTCATCGATCCCGACGGCAAAGAGGCATGGCGCAAGGTCAGCCGCGACTACGCCGAGCGGCCGACAGAAGATGAAACGTTGGACGTCGTGAAGACCATGGACCTCTCGGCGATCCACCAGCCGCCTCCGGCGGAGGGAGTCCCTGAACCCGGGCAAAGCGCGATGCCGTTTCGCGACCTCCGTGTCTATTTCCGGGGAGCGAAGTTCGCCACCCGAGCCCTGGGCAGCCGAGTACCGGAGGCCGCGGAAGAGGCCGCTGCTTTCGACGCCCTGATGGACCGCTACATGGAGAACGTCGTTGCCATGCACCGCATCATGCGAGATCGCTCTGACGGGGCCTCGAGATAGCCCTCCCTGGAGCGGACGCTTACTCCAAGAAGACGGTGTTCAGGGGTTGACATTCACTGTGCCCGACATCACCGCGGCGCCATGGATGGTGCAGAGGTAGTTGAAGGTGCCTGCGGAGTTGAAGGTTTGGGTGAAGCTGGACCCGGCGCCGAGGCTTCTCGAGTCCCAGCTGCCGGATGATGTTGTTGTGTGTGAAACACCCGAGTCGTTGGTCCACCGGACCGTGTCGCCGACCTTGATCGTCACGGATCTTGGACTGAAACTGAAACCCGGAATCGACACCGCGACCGTTGCCGACGCCTGAGTCGTTGTCGTCGTCGTGATCGGACTTGTCGTCGTCGTAGTCGGACTTGTCGTCGTCGTAGTCGGACTTGTCGTCGTCGTAGTCGGACTTGTCGTCGTCGTAGTCGGACTTGT
>JAUVPA010000163.1 GCA_030598905.1 Acidimicrobiia bacterium | reverse complement strand
GAGCCTTCTTGGTTGGCTCGGAGCGCCCACATGCCGCCCACACCCCTCACGGCCGCAACGCGTCCGGCTTCGCGAAGCGAACCGAGCGCCGTTCCCAAGACCTCCTCGATGTGGATGGCTCGACTGAGCAGATCGTCGCGTCTCATGATCTCGAGATTCTTCACCCCGGCAGCGCACACGGTGGGGTGGCCGGAATACGTGTAACCGTGGCGGAATACCCAGCCGCTATCGGCCTCGAGCGTGCGGGCAACCGCATCTCCAACGATCACCCCACCGAGCGGGAGGTATCCGCTCGTGATGGCCTTGGCAAAGGTGATGATGTCCGGGGTGACCCCAAAACGTTGTGCGGCGAACCACGTACCAAGACGGCCAAAACCCGTGATCACCTCGTCAAAGATGAGCAGGGCGCCGTGTTCGTCGCACAGCTGGCGGAGGCCCTCGAGATACCCGTCTTGGGGCGGGTACACACCACCTGCACCCTGGACGGGTTCCGTGATCACGGCCGCGATCTCCCCCCGGTACTCCAGAAAGGTGGCCTCAGCCTTCCCCAAATCGTCCGCATCGACGTTGACGACACCGTCGACGAACGGGCCGTAGGGCTCCTGGTTCGTCGGCAGGCCGGAAACAGATGTTCCTCCGTAGTTGACACCGTGATAGGCGCGGTCTCGCGAGATGATCACCGTCTTGGCGTCCTCACCCCGCAGGCTCTGTGTCGCGCGGGCGATCTTCATTGCCGAATCCACAGCCTCGGATCCCGAGCTACAGAAGAAGACTCGGGGATCGGCATACGGCGACAGCAACGCAACCTCGGCCCCGAGCTGTTCGGCGGGTTCGTTGGTGAAGTCGCTGAAGGTATGGAACGCCGAGAGAGTGCGCACCTGGTCGGCGATGGCTTCTGCCATCTCCACGTTTCCGTACCCGATATTGGCGTACCAGAGCGAGGCCATTGCATCGACGTAGTCGTTGCCGGCCGAATCGAAGACGACAGCACCCTCACCACGAACAATCGTGACGAACTCGTCTCTCGTCCGAGCCGGCGGCGCAAAGGGATGGAGAAAGGGAGAAGTCATGCGGGCGAGGCTAGCCCTTCCGGTGCCTCCCCCTCAGGGGGTCAGGACGGCGACCCCCCTCCCCGCCCTTCGGGCGGGACTCCCCCCTGAGGGGGAGCAGGAGAGGCGCTCAATAACCCATGAGGTTCACGACCTGGCGTCTCGTCGCGTAGAGGCGTTTCGCCATGACCTCGGCAATCCTCGCGATCAGCCGGTAGCCGAATGCTGGATCCGCCTCGAACTCCGATCGAAGCGCCGCTGCGTCGACGGCGACCGCTCTCACCGGTGTCTCGGCGACAGCCTCGAAATGCCACTTGTACGGTGGAAAAAGCCACGACCACCCGAGCGCGTCACCTTCGTGCAGGGTCTCGATGCGGCGGGCGACCCCACCCTCGACGACTCGCAACGCGACGACTCCCGTTCGGATCAGGTAGAAGGCGTCCGCATCCCCACCCTCCGCGAAGAGCGTCTGCTCCGAGGCGAATTCGACCAACTCACCGTGCTCGACGATCCTCATGACATCTTCATCGTTCATGCCACGGATCATGGGGTGTGATCTCAGCTGATGGTCAACGACCTGACGAGCCGTCATTTCGCCAATCTATCGGTCACACCGTCGGCCGTACACTCGACGTCGTGACCGAAGTCGATCCGACAGAACCAGAGGCTCCGTACCAGGAGCACATCGGACCGAGGCGCCAATACATCCGCGATGTCATCCTCGGTGTGAACGACGGCCTGGTCTCGATCTTCCTCCTGGTGGCCGGTGTGGTCGGTGGAGGGCTCAATGCCGACCAAGTTCTGTTGACAAGTGTTGCCGGCGCCATCGCCGGATCCATCTCGATGGCCGCCGGCGAGTACATGGCGACGAAGTCCCAGGAGGAAGTTTTCGAAGCAGAGATGGCACTCGAGAAGATCCACCTGCGAGATCACCGCGAATACGAGCGACGCGAACTCCATGAGATGTTTGGCGACCTCGGAGTTCCCGCCGACCGCCTCGACGAGCTGGTGGAGATCATCGACTCCAGCGACGAAGCGATGATGGGAGTGATGGGGGCCATCGAGTTCGGCATCGTCGACACGGAGAAGCGGAATCCCTATTTGGCGGCCGTCTTTTCCGGATTGCTCTTCATCCTTGGGTCGGCGCCGAGCATCTTGCCGTTCGTTTTTGTCGACGACACCAGCCTCGGCCTACTCCTCGCCGGGATCTTCGCCGGGATCGCTCTTTTTGTCGTCGGCGCCGGCAAGACGCTGCTGACCCGCAAGAATCCCTTCGTGTCGGGAATCGAAAACCTCGCCATCGGCCTCGGCGGCGGTGTTCTCAGCTACGCGGTCGGGCGCCTGTTTGACGTTGCGATCTTCTGACGGGACCTACAGTCCGGCAGCGAGGTCGACCACCAACGAGGACGCCCCTTCCGCGACGGGCTCCCCGTGGCCGAATACTGCCGTATTGAAGGTCAGGCCGGCGACCTTGACGACCGAGGCGTTGGCGATGCCCATGTCCTGGGAGAACTGCGGATTGGGACCAACAACCCCGCCCCCCTCACCGTTGATGGCGTCACCGGCGATCAGCACACTCCCGATGGGGTCGAGCACCGAGACGTGACCGGGCGTGTGCCCCGGTGTCTCGATGATGTCCAGGCCGAAGACCACATCGCCATCTCCCACCGCAGTGAGAGGCCGCGGCGAAGTGATGCCCGTGATGTCCTTCGCACCGGCGTAGCCGATGGCCTCCGATGCGTTGGACATGACGTCACCGAGACCGCCGACGTGGTCGGGGTGAAGGTGTGTCAGGATCACGTGGCCGACGCTCCCCCAGCCGAGACCCAGCTCGGACAGGCTGCGTTCGATCTCGCCGGCACCCCCAGACACACCTGTATCGACGAGCACCGCCACTCCGTCTTTCACCAAGAGGTATGCGGACACAAAACCGAACGACACCCGGGCGAGCTCAGGACCCTCCGTTGTCGTTTCGGTTGTCGATGTGATCTCGGGAGCAGTCGAGGTCGCTGGAGCGGCAGTCGTCTCGGTGGTCGTCGCCACTGCAGATGACGTTGTCGCGGCAGCCGAAGTCGAAGTCGTTCGGTTCGAGGAGCCAGAACACGCCGCGATCGGGCCGAGAACGACGACGGCAACCAGCCCATGGCCCAGATCTCGCAGAAACGTGCGTCTCGTGAGCTGGTATAGATCAGACGTCTTCGTCCACCTCCGACCAGGCTCAACCTAACGTCGTCGCCAGGAGGCGATTGACGCCGGTTGTTAAGCGGCTCCCGACTTGTCCTCGACGAAGAAACCTGCGTAGGCGACGAGACCAATCAAGGGAACGATGATTCCCGCGATCGCGATCCAGAAGAGCACCGTCTGCTCGACGGGGAAGCTACCCCATCTGCTCGGATCCGACGCGGACCTGGGTCGGGAGGCGGATTCCCAGCCTCGACCAGGGAGCTCTCTTTAGGCTGCGGCGCTGACCGGAGGTGGGCATTCCGCTGATCGCAACAATCGAGGGAAGCGTCGAGGCTTCTCTGCTCATTCTCGCCACAATCATCGTCGTGGGGCCACTAGTTGCCGAAAGGCTCCACGCCCCCGGACTGATCGGCCTGATCCTCGGCGGCATGGTGGTGGGACCCTTCATGCTGGGGTGGGAGAGCATCGGCGGACTGATCTCCGCGCTGGGATCGATCGGCCTGCTGTACCTGATGTTCCTCGCCGGGCTGAGCTTCAACCTCAAGTCCTTCGCCGAGAACCGCACCTCCGCGGTGGTCTACGGCCTCCTGGGCTTCTTCATCCCCTTCACGCTGTGCTTTGTCGTCGCGGTGTTCGCGTTGGGTTATTCGGCGCTCGCTGCCGCGCTCATCGGAGCCATGTGGGCCTCGAATACCCTCGTGGCCTATCCAGAGGCTCAAGCTGCCGGGCTTGCCGACAACCGGGCTGTAGGGACGGCCGTCTCGGCTGGCGTCATCGCAGACGTCTTCTCGCTCATGGTGCTCGCCGTGGTGTCCTCCGCTGAAATCCTCGGCGACGACCCCACTCTCACCGCATCCAACCCCGACCCGGCCCTTCCCTTGTGGCTGGGCATGCTGATCCTCGGTGTGTTCACACTCTGGGTGCTCCCCCGGATCACTCTCTGGTTCTTCGTCCGGGTCGGACACACACGCACGCAGCGGTTCGTGTTCGTCCTCGGCGGCATGGCGGCAGGTGCCGTCGTGGCGTTGATCGGCGGCATGGAGGGTCTCAT
>JAUVPA010000046.1 GCA_030598905.1 Acidimicrobiia bacterium | reverse complement strand
TGCCTACGAGTGGGATTGGGGTGAATTCGAAACCCGCGTGGGGACGATCTATCAGGCCGGCCTCAGCAAGGTGGACTTCGACGACCCCGAGACACTTGTCGACGACGAGGTCGTCGAGGCTTACCTCGAAGACGCCGAGAAGGCCTACGACGCTCGCGTTGAAGCGATCGGTATCGAGGTCATCCGCCAGATCGAGCGCACAGTCGTGCTCTCCGTGATCGACAACAAGTGGCGAGAGCACCTTGCCGAGATGGATTACCTCCGTTCCGGAATCGGGTTGCGCGCCATGGGACAACGCGATCCGCTGGTCGAGTATCAGCGAGAAGGTTTCGCCCTCTTCGAAGAGCTCGTCGATTCCGTGAAACACGATGCCATCCGCTATATGTATCACGTCGATGTCGTCCAGCAGAAGCAGCAGCCACAGCCGGGCGCGGTCTCAACGTCGTCGGCCAAGACGGCGGCTCAACAGAGGGTGCGTCAGGTCAAGCGCGACGGTGACAAGATCGGACGCAACGAAGCATGTCCCTGTGGCTCGGGCAAGAAGTACAAGCGCTGCCACGGAGCCCCAGGCGCCGAACCCCTTTCCGCCTGACGCCCCGGGTCAGTGTTCCTCCGCTTTGCCGAAGAACCACAGGGTGACACCAAGTCCAGAGGGGCGAGCTCCCCGATCCGTGCGCGACCGAGGTGTTGGAGAAGCGAATGTCCAATCGTTGGGTGCTAACCGTTGTCTGTCAGTAGGAGGTGGCGGTCACTTTCTCGATAACCTCGCGGCTGGCTCTTGCCAGCGACTAACGACTGATGACCATGGAACCCACTGAAATCCGCGCTCTCCTGGAAGATCTTCGTTCCCGGCTCGACGATGCCCGGAGGTTCCTTTGACATCGCAGGCAAAGAAACCGAGGTCGAGGAGCTGAAGGAAGCCGCCTCCGCCCCCGACTTGTGGGACGACCAGGATCGCGCCCTCCAAGTAACACGGAAACTGGCTCGCAATGAGCAGATCATTTCGCACGTAGCGGCTTTGGAATCGACTCTCGACGACGGCGAGGTCCTATTGGAGCTCGCCGTCGAGGAAGGAGACAAGGCCTCGCTAGACGATGTCGCCTCCGAATTGGCGTCGACGGAGCGAACGTTGGCCGATCTCGAACGCGAGACACTTTTCTTCGGCGAATACGACGATCGGACGGCGATCATATCGGTTCACGCCGGGGCCGGCGGAGTTGATGCCCAGGATTGGGCGGACATGATGTTCCGGATGTACACCCGCTACCTGGAGCGCTCCGATTTCGACTTCGAGGTCGACGAATACCAGGTCGGTGACGAGGCGGGCATCAAGTCGGCCACGATCACGATCAAGGGTGAACACGCCTACGGCACATTCGAGAGCGAACGAGGTACTCACCGTCTCGTTCGCATCAGCCCGTTTGATGCCCAATCTCGCCGCCACACGTCGTTCGCCGGAGTTGATGTCCTGCCCGAGGTGGATGTCGCCGAGGTCGAGATCAACCCGGACGACCTGCGGATAGACACGTATCGGTCGTCGGGCGCCGGCGGCCAGCATGTCAACAAGACGGACTCAGCCGTCAGGATGACGCACCTGCCGACTGGCATCGTGGTGAGCTGTCAAGCAGAGCGATCCCAGATCCAGAATCGGGCACGCGCCCTCCAGTTGTTGGCGACACGATTGGCGGAACGGGCGCGACTGGATCAGCAGAAGGAGATCGATGCCATCCGCGGCGAGCAGACCGAAGCCGGTTGGGGCCGCCAGATCCGCAGCTACGTGATGCAGCCCTATCAGATGGTGAAGGATCTGAGGACTGAGTACGATATCGGCAACATTCAGGGTGTTCTCGACGGCGACATCGATCCCCTGATCGACTCTTACTTGCAATGGCGGAGGGCCGGGTCCTCCTGACGGCCTGCCATCTGAAACACTCGGGGTTAACGGAGACCCCCGGTAACCTCGTTTTGGGCTTCGAGGGTGGGGTACCAATCCATCGGTTCCAAGGTTCCTGATGATTCGTCTTGAGAATGTCACGAAGGTCTACGACGGTGGAGTTGTGGCCGTCAAAGACATCGACATCGACGTCAACAAGGGTGAATTCATCTTTCTCGTTGGCCCGTCGGGGTCGGGAAAATCGACTCTGATTCGCCTGATCATGCGCGAAGAACCACCGACGAACGGAGACGTGTGGGTGGCGGGCAAACACGCCTCGAGCCTCCCGTCTTGGAAGGTACCGCATCTCCGTCGGTCGATCGGTACGGTCTTCCAGGACTTCAAGCTGCTGCCAACCAAGACCGTCTACGAGAATGTTGCGTTCGCAATGGAGGTCACGGGGAAGAACCAGGCGATCATCCGGTCCCAAGTTCCCCAGGTTCTGAAGCTCGTCGGCCTCTCGGCGAAGGCGGATCGGTATCCCCGCCAACTCTCCGGCGGCGAGCAGCAGCGTGTGTCGGTTGCTCGCGCCTTCGTGAATCGACCGTTGATCCTCCTTGCCGACGAGCCGACCGGGAACCTCGACCCCGGCACCTCGGTGGGCATCATGCGGATTCTCGACCGTATCAACCGCACGGGCACGACCGTGGTGATGGCGACACACGACCACGCCATTGTCGACGCCATGCGTCGGCGTGTGGTCGAGCTCGATCGCGGTCGAGTGGTTCGCGACGAGGCCCGCGGTGTGTACGAAACGGCGCAGCAGCAACCGATGACGACAACCGCCCCTCCGGTCGCCATCACGCCTTCACCCGACGTGGACGAAGCGCCCCAAGAGCCGGTCACCGTTCCCGATTCCACTGGTGAGGTGCCGGTCATCGGCGAAGGCAACGAATGACTCGGATCAACTACGTATTGCGCGAGGCGTTCACCAACATTGGCCGCAACACGCTGGTCGTCCTCGGCGCAATCCTCGCGGTCTTCATCTCACTCACCCTGACGTTCGGCACACTCGTGTTCGGCGAGGTCGTCCGGGTCAACACCATCCAATGGGCTGAGGACGTGAGGGTCATCGCGTTCGTACGCGACGAGGTCACGCCTCAGGCGATCGCCGACCTCACCACCGAAGTGCAGAGTTGGAGCGAGGTGAAGGACGTCTTCTTCGTATCCAAGGCCGACGCCCTCGTTGAGGCTCGAAGCTTGTTTGTCAATCAGCCTGCGGTGCTGAGGGTCATCAACGAGAACCCCGACATCGTCCCGGCGTCTCTTCGCATCCAACCGGAAGATCCCAAGGAATATCGGACGATTGTCGTCCGGCTCGAAGGGACACCGGGCCTCGAACGCGTCCAATCGGCTGGACCGGCGATCGACGCGATGATCGCCTTGCGTGACGGATTACGCATCATGTTCTGGCTCTTGGCTGTGGCGCTCGGCGTCGCAGCCGTGGCGCTCATCGCGAACACGATCCACATGGCGATCTACGCGCGTCGCGAGGAGATCGAGATCATGCGGCTTGTGGGAGCCAGCAACTGGTTTGTTCGAACGCCGTTCCTTCTCGAGGGAGCCTTTGAAGGGCTCGTGGGAGGAATCCTGGCGGTGGCGTTCATCATCGTGGCGCAACAGATGGCGGTGGATCGACTCACCGATCTGCCGGAGTGGATCAACCTTGGAGTGAAGAACGACTTCCTGATCGAGCGGGGCGCGCTGGTCCTGCTGTTCGGAATGTTTGCCGGCCTGATCGGCAGCAGCCTGAGCCTCGCAGTCCATCGCTACCTCCGCACATGACACGAACCAGGAACTACCTCACCCTCGCGCTTCTTTTCCTCCTGGCGGTCGGCACCGCGCCCGCCGTTGCCGACGAACTCGGTGGAGACCTCTCCGATGTGAAGGCTCGCATCGGCGATCTGAGCGATCGGATCGATGCGTCTGCGGCCAACCGTTCGACCCTTGCCGCCGACGTAGTGGCGACCGAAACGCGTATGGAGGAAGTCCTCGCTGGTCTGGCCAACGTTCGCTCCGACCTCTCCGACCTGTCTCTCGGAATACTCGAACAAGAGAAGACCCTGGCGGCCGTACGCGTCGACCTCGAGGAACGGCATGAAGAGCTGACCCGCACCCGCGGTGAGTTGGACGCGGCGAAAGCGGACGCCATCGAGTCCGCTCGAGAGGCGTACATGAATGCCGGCTCGTCGGCTTCTGATGTGGCGTTCTCGGCCTCGGCAGTCTCCGAGATCGCGGTTGGAGTCGAGTACCTCGAGCGAGTTACCAGAACCAACGATGAAGCCGTCGATCGCTACGAGGTGCTCATCGTCCGAGAAGAGGCAGAAAGGGCTGAGGTCGAGGCCGCGGAGCTGGTCCTGGAGGAGGAGGTGGCACGCCTCGAACGCGACCAAGCGGAACTCGACAGCATGAGTGCGCTGTTGGAGCGGCGAAGCGATGACCTCCAGGCCGAATACGAGAAGCAGAAGGATCTGCTGGCGAGGGTCGAGGCCGAGATCGCCGAGTTCGAAGGCGAGCTCGCCGCACTGGAAAAGGAACAAGCCTCCATCAAGAAGCTGATTGCCGATGCGGCAACAGCTGCCGCGACGACGGCAGGGACACGCCGGGCACCGGGCCGTCTGGTGAGGCCTGTTCCCGGACCTATCGAATCGACTTTTGGCCCGCGGGTACACCCGATCTACGGAACCACGAGGATGCACAACGGCCTCGACATGGACGGGCCGACGGGCCAACCGATCTACGCCGCCGAGTCGGGCACCGTGATTCTGGCCGGTACAAAGGGTGGCTACGGAACCACCGTGATGATCGACCACGGCGGCGGCATGGTGACGTTGTACGCCCACCAGTCTTCGCTGGCAGTGTCTACCGGCCAGCACGTGAGCGCCGGTCAGGTCATCGGATACGTGGGCTCGTCGGGTCTATCGACGGGGCCCCATCTCCATTTCGAGGTCCGTATCAACGGCGACCCGGTCAACCCCATGGGGTACCTCTAAACGCGTCTTGCGTACACCAGACCCAAATACGGGCCGGGCGTACGCCAGAATTGGGGGAAATGCCCGAAGCACGCAAGACCGTCGCCAGCAACCGCCGCGCCCGTTACGACTACGAGATCGTCGACGAGTACGAAGCGGGCATCGCGCTGCTTGGATCCGAGGTGAAGAGTCTCCGGGCCGGCCAGGCGCAGCTCAAGGACGCCTATGCGGATATCCGTGGCGGTGAGATGTGGCTCGAGAACATGCACATCGCCCCTTATGCGATGGCACGTGAAGGTGGACACGATCCAGAACGTCCTCGCAAGCTCCTCATGCATCGCCGGGAGATCGACCGTCTCTTCGGCCGAGTACGTGAGGAGGGGCTCACGCTGATCCCGCTCTCGGTCTATATCACCAACGGCCGGGTCAAAGTCGAGATTGCCCTCGCCAAGGGTCGACCTCGGCACGACAAGAGGCGAAAGATCGTCGATCGACAGCAGCAACGCGAGATGGACCGCGCTCGCGGCCGTCGCTGACGTTGGTCAAGCAGACATGCCGTCGAGTTGTTCGAAGATCCTCTGCACGTTGTCGACGTTGAGTCGTCCTGTAACGCGCAGCATCACCGTACCGTCGGCATCGGTGACCACCCAGAATGGGAAAGCGGAAACTCCGAACCGGGCGGCGAGTTCCTGATCGGCATCGATGATCACAGGGAAGGGAAACTGTGAGTCGTCGAGATAGGGCATGAGCGGGTTTCCCCTCGTCTCGTCGATCGAAGTGGTGATGGTCACGAGATCGGCGTTGTAGGACGAGCCGTTCTCCTCGAACCACGCGGACAGGGGTGGCAGCTCGGCCTGGCAGTGCGGGCACCAGTGAGCCCAGATGAGCCAGACCCTGCGGGTTCCGTCGGAGGGATCGATCTCCAATTCAGTGTTGGAGTAGTACTCCGGGCCAGCCACCCCGGGCACGGCGAGACCGATTGCCCGGTCCTGCTGGCCGGGCTCGTACCGAGGCAGGAATCCGGCGGGGAGGGCTGGAGCAGCCGACTCCTGGGCGCCGGAGGCCGCTATACCAGCGATGATCGCCGCCTGGGACGCTTCGATGGATTCCACCTGGTCCTTGATCACGCCGACGGACCCGTCGAGAACGGCCACATTGGTGTTGAGGTCTTCGACTGTCGCGTCAAGAGCGTCCACATCGGATCGGGTCTCGTTGGCCTGCACGAGATTGAGCACCTGCAGTACGAGCACTGCAACAAGAAGTAACCCAACGACGAAGAACCCAAAGACCACACCTGTTCGCGGTCGCTCGACCGACGGCGGTGGAAGGAGAGAAGGCTCATCGACGGGCGCCGGCGATTCGGCGGGCTCTTCGGCGGCGGCGATATCCTCCTCCATCGCGGGAAAGGCTATGCCGATGTCGTGATATACGCAGTACTGTGTACTCGAGAGGGTTGCTGGCAAAAACCAACAACTATCAGCTATCAACTCACATGGGGGTGACCTGGTTTCGACCGTGAGGGATGAAGCATCGGAAGCGAGCCGAGGTTCCCGGATCCTCGTAAACGAACCGGAAACAAACACAAGTGCCGACGAACCTGTCGCACTCGCTGCCTAACTAATGCAGCGTGTCCGCCCGGAGGGTGCCTGCCTCACCGGAACCGGGCAACGCAATGCAGGATGCTCCCGCCGCAACGCCGGTAGCGGCGGGCTAAGACTCACCGGCTAGGGCCGAGGGATACTTGCCGACAGAGTCCCCTGGTTCCGAAGGCTCACTGTCGGCTGCGCTCGGAGATGCCGATGCCGAGGCCTCATGGGACGGGGGTTCGATTCCCCCCACCTCCACCAGAGCCCGCTCCTCAGAGCGGGCTCATCGTCGTCTGGCGTACGGCAGGCCGACATATGGGCCTGCCGTACGCCAGACGTGTCAGTCGAAGTGGACGGAGCGGCGGCTGATCAGGCCGAGCTCGAAGCCTTCGATGGGGAAGCCGACGTCGGCGCTCGCCGCCGCCCCCGCGGTCACCAGGATCGGGCGGTAGTGCTCGGCGCTGGGATGACTTCGGAAGGCCTCCGGCGCCTCGTCTTGCCACGATTGCAGTGCCTTCGAATCACCGTTGATCAAGGAGCCGGCAACCCAGGAATCGAACGCCACCGCATACTCGGGAGGTGGTCCGGCGGGGTCGGCGCGAAACGCCTCGCGGAGGTTGTGCGTCAGATTCCCGGTGCCGAGGATCAGGACACCCTCATCACGCAGCGGCGACAGTTCACGGCCGAGAAGGAACAGCTCTTCTTCGGTCATTGTCGTGGGCATCGAGATCTGCAGCACCGGGACGTCGCCTTGGGGGAAGAGATGCATCAGTGGCACCCAGCCTCCATGGTCCAGGCCTCGGTTGGTGCGCTGGATCGTCAGGTGCGGCGACAGCAAGCCCTCGATGCGGTCGGCGACGCCGGGAGCGCCCGGTGCCGGATACTTCAGGTCGTACATGTAGTCGGGGAAGCCATAGAAGTCGTAAACGAGCTTGTTGTGGCGCGTGGTGCTGCCGATCGAGACTGGGGTGTCTTCCCAGTGCGCCGAGACAACCAAGACCGCCTTTGGTCGAGGCAGAGCGGCGCCCCAGGCTCTCCACTCGGTGAAGTGCGAGCGGTCCACGGCGTTCATCGGACTGCCGTGGCCGATGAACGCAACGGGCATTCGATCCGTCATGAGTCGAGAGGATCATGGTCGTCGGTCTGTTCGTAGACCCGCTTCGCCTTGCCGGTCTCCTGGCGAGGCATTCCCCCAGGAGGCAACAGCTCGACGGTGACCCGGACCCGGATCCTCTGCAGAAGCTGCTTGTTGAGCCTGGATATCACCGTGGACCCTTCGGTGTCTTGGTCGCTCAGTTCGGCGCGGACGCGCAGTTCCACCATGGCTTCGCGGCGGTCGATGATGATGGCGTACTGGCCTCCCACATCTGGGTCGTCGAGCAAGACCGTCTCGATCTCGCGCGGATACACGTTGACACCTCGAATGATCAGCATGTCGTCGGCGCGACCCGTGAGACGAGCGATACGAGTGAAAGTTCTGCCGTCGGAGCCGGGCTCCGGGATGATCCGCGTGATGTCCTTCGTGCGATAGCGAAGTACCGGTTGCGCCTCCTTGGTCAAGGTCGTCAACACGAGCTCGCCGAACTCGCCATCCGGGACGCGCTCTCCGCTCGACGGATCGACGATTTCGGGATAGAAGTGGTCATCGAACACGGACAACGCTCCGACGGCTTCGGGAGATTCCTGCGCAACGCCCGGGCCCATCACTTCGCTCAGCCCGTAGATGTCGAGAGCACTGAACCCCTTGCCCCAAATGCCCTCGATCTTGGCGCGCATCCCTTCCGACCACGGTTCGGCCCCCAGCACACCGACGCGGACGGAGAGTCGATCGCGGAGCCCCTGGTCGACGGCACGTTCGCCGAGCAGCATCACAAACGACGGTGTCGAGCAGATGGCGTCGGCCCCGAGGTCCTCGAGAAGCTGCAGCTGGAAGTCCGTGTTGCCTCCCGAGGCAGGTACAACGGTGGCTCCGAGGGCTTCGCCGCCGTAGTGCAAACCCTAGCCACCGGTGAAGAGCCCGTAGCCTTATGCGTTGTGCAGCACGTCTCCCGGTCGGACGCCGGCGATCGCCAGTGCTCGAGCGTTGACTTCCGCGAAGACGGCGATGTCCCCTCTCGAGTAGCCCACCACGGTCGGTTTGCCGCTCGTCCCTGAACTGGCGTGGAGGCGGATCGTCTCAGACAGCGGCATTGCGAGCATTGCGTACGGGTAGGTGTCGCGAAGTTCGTGCTTCTCCGTGAGCGGCAGTTCGGTGATATCGCGAATGGACCTGATGGTCGGAATGCCGGCGAGTTTCTCGTTCCAGTACGGCGTGTCCGATGCTCGGAGTCGTTCGACGAGATCGGTGAGGCGTTGGGATTGGAGCTGCTCCTTGGCTGCGGTGTCCATCAGCTCGATCTCGGGCTGGAACAAGAATCCGTCGCCGGTCATGTGGCGAGATCTTCGACGACTTCAGCGTTCGTCATCGATGCGAAAACTGCCGGGTCGATCTTGATCTTGTAGGAACGGCTCCCGCCCCCGAGGATCACCCAGTCCTTGTCCGCGACCCGAGCGTCAACCCACACAGGCAGCTCGTGCGGCAGGCCGAACGGCGTCACTCCACCGATGATCATGCCGGTCTGCTCCACTGTCTGATCTGCCGACGCAAAGGACACCTTGCGGACACCAAGCTTCTTGCGAACACGACCGTTGACATCGAGGCGGTCGTCGGCGAGCACGATGCACAGCGCGAAGTGCCCCTCTGGCCGGCGGGACGCGACGAGGATCGTGTTGGCAGAGCGATCGAGTGGGTAGCCGTAGTGCTCGCAGAACTGGGCGGTGTCTGCGAGGTCCGGGTCACAATCGAGGAGCTCGTATGCGGCGCCGAGTGCATCGAGATCGTCGACGACCCGGGATGCGATCGGATCTGTCATTCGCCGACCGCGGTTGGTTCCGTATCGGTTCGCAGTGCTGCGATCTGTGAGAGGATCGAGGCGGCACCCATCTCTTGCGCGTCCGCCTCAGCCCGGGAGAGCAGAGCGGTGGTCTCGGCTTCCTCGCCAAGGGCGATAGCGCTCCGCGCCGCAGAGAGTCGGAGCCGCGCGGTGTTGAAGGCGACGTGATGATCGTCTCCAACAGCGATCGCTTCTTTGAGTAGTGCGAGCGCTTCCCGGTGATTTCCCTCTGACTGGCGGGCAAGTGCTGTCACCGCACCCATGGACGCCGTCATCCAGTCCGTCATCTTCAGTGCGGAGTCCGCAAGCTGCTCGACTTGGTCCGTCAATCCGAGCTCCACCATGGCAGGCG
>JAUVPA010000062.1 GCA_030598905.1 Acidimicrobiia bacterium | reverse complement strand
TTCCTCCTGGGCGTGGACCTGGTGAAGGACGAGCCGACAATGATTGCCGCCTACAACGATCCGGCCGGTGTCTCGGCCGAGTTCAACCTGAACATCCTGCGGGTCGTCAACCGGGAGCTCGACGGCGACATCCCCCTTGATGCTTTCGAGCACGTGACCCGCTTCGATGCACAGTTCTCCTGCATGGAGCAAAGTCTGCGCGCCACCCGCGACGTGGTGGCCGACATACGAGCCCTCGACCTGGCGGTGACCTTCCATGAGGGTGAGGAGATCCACACCGAAGTGTCCTGCAAGTTCACCCGCCAAGGCGTCAAGAAGGATTTCGCCGCCGCCGGCATGCGGCTCGACGACTGGCTCACCGACTCGGCGGGGCGATTCGCCCTCGCCTTGGGCTCGCACGCCTGAGATAGAAGTCGGAAGTCGGGAGTCGGGGAGCCCCCTGATGGACCTGGTCGTCAGCTCTCGGGGGTCGATCCGTCCGGCCGGTGCTGCGTGAGTGCGCCCTCTAAGTCTTCGACCTGCTGCGCGAGAAACCGCCGATCTGTTTCCGTCGCTGCCAGGTGGGCTGCCCGTTCGTAGGCGGCCTTCGCGGCGTCCCGCCGTCCAAGCCGACGCAGCGTTGCGCCGCGGGCTGCATGCATCAGGTGATAGTTGTCGAGGTCGGGTGCGATTGCGTCGAGTGCAGTGAGCGCTACGTCGGGGCCCTCGATCTCGCCGATGGCTATGGCGCGATTGAGTGCAACCACGGACGTGGGCATGACCGAGAAGAGATGATCGTAGAGAGCGACGATCTGATGCCAATCGGTTGCCTCGAACGAGTCGGCGTCGCAGTGCACGGCTTGGATCGCGGCCTGAAGTTGGAAGGGGCCCGATTGGTCGCGACGAATGCAGGCGCGCACGATTGCATGTCCCTCTTCGATCATCGTGCGGTCCCACTTGGTCCGGTCCTGATCGGCCAGGAGCACGAGGGCACCCTTGGCTGTGCGGGTCGGCACCCGCGACTCGCTGAGCAGCATCAGTGCGAGCAGCCCTGCCGCTTCGGGCTCGTCTGGCATCAACTCGACCAGAGCGCGAGCGAGCCGAATTGCCTCGTTCCGCAACGAGGCCTGTTCCGGATCGTCGAGTCCGGTGTTGTAGATGAGGTACAGCACCGCCAGGACCGACCGGAGTCGCTCAGGCAGGTCGGCTTCTGCTGGCACTCGATAGGGGATCTTGGCGGCCTTGATCTTGTATTTGGCTCGGACGAGTCGCTTCGCCATCGTCGACTCGCTCACCAGGAACGAGCGGGCCACCTCATCCACACTCAGGCCGCCCAGCAGTCGCAGGGTCAAAGCCACCTGGTGCTCCGTTCGCAACGCCGGATGGCAGCAGGTGAAGATGAGTCTGAGTTGATCGTCACTCACAGGTCCGTCCTCTCTCCAGTCCTCAGCGTCCGGACCGTGCGATGTGCTTGCGGCCGCACCGAGCTGTTCGTGGAGTTCCCGGGCCCGGGCCGAACGGCGGAGGTCGTCGATTGCACGGTTTCGTGCGGTCGTAACGATCCACCCCGCAGGGTTGGGAGGGATGCCGTCGGTCCGCCACCGGTCACTTGCCACCACGAACGCATCCTGGACGGCGTCTTCGGCAAGAGTGATGTCGCCGAAGATGCGGACCAGTGTCGCCACCGCTTGGCCGTACACCTCGCGGAACACGCCCTCAGCGGCGGACGCTTCCCGACGGGCGGCGACGATACGGGTCACATCTCCACGCGCCCGGTGGCTGCAAATGGGCGGACTTCAATTGGGGCGTTGGTTGCGTTTACGACCTTGCCCGCCCAGGCCAGGGCTGCATCGAGATCGTCAGCGTTGATGATGTAGAACCCGGCGATGTGTTCCTTCGACTCAACGAACGGCCCGTCGGTCATGGACATGTCACCATCGCTCGAGCGGACGACAGTCGATGCGTCGGGATCATGGAGTCGGCCACCGAAGACGAAGGTGCCGCTCGCCTCCATCTCGGCTTCGAGGGCAACAACCCGCTCCATGAATTCCTGCATCTCCTCGGGCGCCGGCTGCGCTCGTACCTCACCTTCCACGGCGTGAACAGACAACAGGTACTGACTCATGAGTGCTCCTCGCTTGGGTGCGGGCCGTTCCCGCGCTCACCCTCCCTACGAATGGGATCGGCCCACGAGGACACCCCACGGCAAGAATAGTCCTCAACGATTCTTGGCCCGAGACGTCAGCAACGCCGCCATTGGACCTTCCCAATGACCGGGCGCCGCCCGGTCTTCGACCGCGGCAGGCCGTTTCGATCATCGATATGGGCGGGGCTATCGTTGTCCAACCACCGGGAGCGTTGGGCCACACGATTTGTCTCACACGACGACAACGCGACCGTTTCGGGAAGAAGGATGTTCGCCGAGTCGGGTCCACCCTTACATAGCAACGCTGAATCCAGCCGTGACCGGGCAGCGCTCAACACCGGAGGTATGGGATGACGGAGCAGATTGGGCTCCTGCGGGGTACCGGATTCGACCTCGGACCTCATGCCACGAGGTATCCGACCGAGGAGCGGAACATGATCAGACTCCTCGCCGATCAGGCGGCGGAGTACGGGGACAAGGCGTGGCTCATCTTCGACGGCACCGACGTGATGACCTACACAGATGCCTGGAGCGAGACGAACCGAGTCGCCAACGCCCTGGCGTCGACGGTCGGAGAAGGTGCCCACGTCGGACTCTTCTTGCAGAACCAGCCCGAGTTCATGCCCGTCTTCTACGGAGCCATGGTCAATCGAGGAATGGCAGTTCCGCTCAACGCCCAGGCGCAAGGGTCGCTTCTCCATCACGTCGTCGACCACTCCGACGTGGCGCTCGTGGTCTCTCGCGCCGATCTGATCCCGAAGCTGGCCGACCTGGACGATTTGGGAAGTGTTACCCACGTCGTCGCCGTTGGGCCTGGTGAGGTTCCCGAGAGCATCGGGTCGGTTTCGGTCGTCCGGTGGGACGACTGGCTTTTGGATTTCGACGACGGTGTCCGTCCTGACTTTCCTGACTATCGGGAACCCTGCTTGATCCAGTACACGTCGGGTACCACGGGCATGCAGAAGGGTGCGGTCTATCCGCACCAGTTTCTCTATCTCTACGCGGCGATGTACTCCGACTCGATCGGGATCACCGCGGATGACGTGTGTTCGACCCCCATGCCGCTCTATCACGTTGCCGCCCTGCATCTCATCGCCAACACGGCACTTCATGCAGGGGCAACCGCTCACCTGAAGTCGCGGTTCAGTGCGAGCCGGTACTGGGAAGAGGCGGCCGCGGACGGTGCCACGTTCTCGATCATTCTCGGCCCCATGGCCGCTTTGGTCATGAAGAACTCGGAATCGGCTCCCGATCACAGCGTGGCGCGCATCTTCTGCGTGCCGCCGCCCCCCAACATGGGGGAGTTCGAAAACCGATTCCGCACGAAGATCCTGTGGCACGCCTTCGGCCAGACCGAGATCTCGCCGTTGGGCATGCGGCCCGATGTTCTCGCGGGAGTCACGCTGGACACACTCGGTTATCCCGCTGCCTGGATGGACTTCGGAGTCGTCGACGACGCCGATCGGCTGCTTCCCCCGGGAGAAATCGGTGAGATCGTCTTTCGGCCGGCACGGCCGTATTCGATGTTCTTGCACTACTACAAGAATCCGGAAGCGACTCTGAACACCTTCCGGAACTTCATGTTTCACACCGGCGACCTCGGCTACTACGACGAAGACGGCCTACTCCACTACAAGGGCAGGAAGGTGGAACGGATCCGCAGGCGAGGAGAGAACATCACCGCGTCCGAGCTCGAGTTTGTGGTCCTGGCGCACCAGGACGTCGTGGAGTGTGCGGCGTACGGTGTCCCTTCGGAGTTCGGTGAAGAGGACGTCAAACTCGATGTTGTCGCCCGTAACGATCTGGACGTCGAATCTCTCCGTGCCTGGCTCGAAGAGAAGGTTCCGCGATACATGGTTCCGCGCTACATCGAGGCACGCGACTCGTTTCCGAAGACGCCGAGCGAGCGCGTCCAGAAGTACCTGCTGAAAGAGCTGTCGCTCGATCGTCCGGAGGTTCGCGACTTCGAGGCGCGTTGAGCTCAGTCGGCGGGCTCGGATGAGGCCTTGATCGACATGACGTTGGCAAGCACCCGAATTTCCCCGGCGAGAACCCGCTCGAGCGTGACGCCGGGGGGCGGCTCATCCCACGGATCGGACGGCCGTGCCAGCTGGATGAGAGTGCCGAAGGCTGCCGAGGGGCGGATGAATGTTTCGTGCCACGAGTCGCGGTCGGTATCGGTATCGACGACGGCGTAACCGGCGCTCGTGATGGCGGCGGCGGCGGTTTCGACGTCTTCGACGTACGCCGTGATGTGATGAATGCCCTCGCCATGCCGGCGCAGGTACCCAGCCAGATAGGAGTCTTCACCCAGCGGTTCCAGAAGCTCGAGCTTGAATCCGGGTGCAAAAACGAACTGAGCGACCTTCACTCGTAGCTCCGGGTTGTCGCCGCCGCCGGCGAAGCGTCCGTCCATCACGTCGAAAACGAGTCGGGCGGCGTCGCGAATCGACCAGACGGCGATGGCCACGTGGTCGAGCTTCTCGAGGAAAGGGGCACCCGTCATCGAAGCCTCAAGCCGGTACGACCGTGATCGCGATGCCGGATTGGAGCACCATGCCGGTGAGAGGGTCGGTGTCGCGACGGGTGGTGGTGAGTTTGCTGACGTTGGGATCCGAGAACCCGTGTGGAATCGTGGCCGAGCCCTGGCGAATGTCGGGATCGAGGCGGACACGGGCACGGACGGTGCCGGTGTCCGAAGAGACATCGGCTTCAGCGGCGTCGTTGAGCAGTCTCGTCGCGGCGTCTTGGGGGTGGATGAAGAGGTCGGGGAGGTCGAGCTTTCCCCCAGCTCCGTCGGTGGTGAGCATTGAGTTGAGGTGCCGGACCTGGCGGTGGGGGATCAACACCAGGTCGGGGGGCGTCTCGAGGGTTGCGAGTTGTTGCACGAGCGGCTTCGGCGCCAGCCTCCACTTCCCTCCCGGAAGAACGTGATTGTGCACCCAGGCCGTCGGCCTCGGCCGGTCTATCACGACGCGTTGCTCGCGGATCTGGGCGAAGGTGCCGGTGCTTCGATCACCGACGATGGCCAAGAGATCATCATCCGTGCCGTCGACATCGACCCCGTCGGGGAGGGCCGAGTAGCCGAGTCGCATGGCGAGGTCGGCGAGGGCCCGCCACAGCGGTCTCCGTTCGGCTGCCGGTGGGACCACCGCCTCGGTGTATCGGGTGGCGACGGCGGGCATGAATTGGTCGATGTAAAGCGGAAGGTCGGCACGTTCGAGTTGCCCGGCTACGGGAAGGATGTGCGACGCCAGCCGCGTCGTTTCTGTCGTGACCACATCGGCAACGGCGAGCACTTCGAGCTGTTCGAGAGCCTTGGCGGTGCGCTCGGTATCCGGAAACGCCGTGATCGGGTTTCCGCCGCATACGATCAATGCGCGGAGGTTGCCCGCTTCGATCTCGTCGACCATCGCGGCGCAGGGGATCTCCCCCCACCGACCCGGCACATCTGGCCGGCTATCTGGTCCCGGGCCCGGTGCCAGGGAAGCCGGCTCGAACGGCCGCGTGTCGAGTCGCTTCAAGTAGCCGGGGTGGAACCACGTTCCGCCGGCTTGCTCGAATGATCCGGTGACGGCCTGGAGCGTCCAGATCAGCCACTCGGACACATTGGCCGCGGCAGACATGGTGAGACCGGTGCCCGTTTGTACGGTCAATGTCTGGTGGCGGCGCACCGACTCGAGCAGGTTCATCAGGCCGCTTTCGTTCACGGCGCTGCGGGCGGCCGCCTCCTCCAGGGTGAACGGGTGCACGGCTTCTTCCAAGGTGTCGAGCTGGTCGCCGTGATCGTTGAGGTAAGCACGGTTCGCCCCTTCCTGGAGAAGCGCCCGCACGAGGAAGGCGGCGACCGCGTAGTCGGTTCCTGGGCGAATGGGGAGGTGATGTGTCGCCAGCTTCGCCGTTTCCGTCTTGCGGGGGTCGATCACCCACACCTCGCCTCGCTCCACCAGCCGACGAATGGTCGTCACAGGATCGGGAAAAGCATGGAGGTGCCCGTGGCTGACCACGGGGTTGGTTCCGAAGAACAGGAACAGGGAACCCTCCTCGCGGTCCGGGACGGGAACCAGGCCGGGATGGCCCGACATCAGCTCGGAGACGAGCATTTTTGCCGGCGTGTCAATGCTGTTCGCCGAGTAGAAGCTCTTGGTGCCGAGAGCCTGGCGGAAGCGCTCGGCCGTTCTGCGCCCGTTGGCGTCGAAGGCGACGCCGGTGGCGACGTAGACGCCAATTGCGTCAGGACCGTGGCGTTGCATGATGTCGGCGAGCCGATCGGCGAGATCACCGAGGCAACTCTCCCAGCTGGTGTCGGCAAGGTCGCCGTTGTGCCGCGTCTGGGGCACGTCGAGGCGGCTGCTGCTGTGGTGCCAAGACGGCAACGCCCGGCCTTTGGGGCAGGTGTATCCATGGGAGAGTGGATCCTCCGCGACGCCCCGCACCGAGAGGACTTGATCCTCCCGGACCGTGACATCGATGCCGCACAACGCCTCGCAGAAACGACAGAAGCTCCGAACGGTCCGGTCTTCGCTCATGACGTCCGGCCGGCGGCGGCTTCGCCTGCTCGGTGCCCAAAGACGAGAGCCTGGGCAATCGTGGCGCCTGCCCCCGGGTAGGCGAGGCCGAAGGGACTTGCCGCCGCGTTCCCGGCAGCGAAGAGGCCATCGATGGGTCGACCGTTTGCTGCGAGAACACGTCCGTCCGCGTCCGTCCGGGGCCCACCCTTGGTGCCGATGCAGCCGGGGAGGACCTCTACGGCGTAGAGAGGAGGCTCGCTCACAGGACCCAGCGTGGGTTGGTCTGCGCTGCTATCTCCGACGAACCGGTCGTAGAGCTGATCGCCCCTTCCGTAGTCCTGATCGATCCCGGCCGCGGCCAACTGATTGAATCTCTCGATGGTCGCGGTCAACTCCGTGGCGGGGACATCGATTCTGGCGGCGAGATCTTCCGGGCCGTTCCCTCGGAGCAACCAGTCCGGATCGGGTTGTGAAGTCCGTAGGGGTCCGATGGGGTAGCGGCTGCGGTACTCGGAGTCGAAGATGAGCCACGTCGGCACCCGGGCGTGACGAAAGTGGGTTGCGTCGAAGGCATGGAGTGTGCGGCCCACGTCGTTGTAGTTCTGGGCTTCGTTGGTGAACCGTTTGCCCCCTCGATCGACGAGGATGGCGCCGGGCCGGGCGCGTTCTCCCAGCAGGAGCCGGTACATCGGCTCGCCGTCGATGCTCTCGCCGGGAATGCGGATCGCCGGGCACCACCAGGCCTCGCCCATGTTGCCGAGTTCAGCTCCGGCGCCGAGCGCCAGACGGAGTCCATCGCCGACCAGACCCGGAGCGCCCACAGGAGCCGTCATCGGACCTCGGAGGAAGGTCTTCACGAAACCCTGATCTCTCTCGAAACCTCCAGTGGCGAGGATCACCGGTCCATCGACGGTGGACGCCTTCGAGCGAACCCCGGTAACGCCGTTCCCGTCTTGAACGAGTCCCTCGACGACGGTCCCGGTTTTCAGCTCGACACCTCGATCGAGAGCTGCAGCCAGCAATGCTCCAATCAATGCCCGCCCGAGCGTGAGAGTCCCGTCCGAACGACGGCGCGACAGGACTTCGCGGTCGACGCTGTTCGTCACGATCTCTCGATAGGTGACAGGAGCCGTGACGTTGGGAGCCTCGCGCACGATATCCGACATGTCGGACGAGGCCGTATAGGGAGCGGGCTCGAATGAGCGACCCCCCGCCGAACCTCCCGGCAGCTCACTGTGGTAGTCCGGGTATGGCACGCTTTCCCACGAGAGCTCTGTGTCGGTCTCGAGAGCGCGGGCAACCCGGGCGGCGTCTGTTGCGAACACATCGAGAAGCTCTTCGTCCGTGTCGCCGAGCGACAAAGCGGATAGGTATTTGCGCGCCAAGCCCACATCGTCGTTCGGGTCGAGACCCGGGAACCAGCCAATGCCGCCCGATAGCGCGGTCGAACCGCCCACGGTGTCGGCTTGCTCGATGACGGTTACTTGCTCTCCGAGGTTGGCGGCGGCGAGCGCGGCGGCCAGTCCGGCAGCGCCGGAACCGACGACAATCACTTCAGCCCGCCGGCACGAGCTGCGCAGCTACGGAATCGGCCACCTGCTCGGCCAGCTTGCGAAGTTGGGCCTCGTCTTTGCTCGCGATCGGGTGCGGGACCATCACGTTGTGGTACCCAGGCATGCCGACGGTCGCCGAGAACGATGCGGCCAGGCCTTGGAACGGCTCGGTGATCATGAGCGTCGCTGGCGTGCCCAACTGCTCGATTTGGACGGCATCGTGCAAACTGCACGCGGTGCAGGCCGCTCAGTCACCTACGCCTGTGATGACGAGGTGGGCACGGGCCGCCATCTCCTTGGCCTCTTCGGGTTCAATCGGTTTTGCCGCCGAGGCCTTGGAGAAGACTGCGATGGTGGCGATCGGGTAGCGGTCCGACAACTTCTCAGCGACGTATCGCATGAGGTCGCGGGCGCGCGGCTTCCCATTCTCAATGAGGATGAGATGGGCATCTTCGGGAACCGGGGACCGTTCCGCGTACGGCACCGATCCAACGGGTTGTGGTTGTTCATCGGGACGCAGAACTGTGATCGTTGCCATGATTTCCTATCAGTCGAAGGAGATTTCGCACCCGCCGGGTCCACACAGCGG
>JAUVPA010000145.1 GCA_030598905.1 Acidimicrobiia bacterium | reverse complement strand
TACGCCCCCGGGGTATATCTCGTCCCCGGGGGCGTTGATTCGGCCCCTGTTTGGTGCGGCCCGCCGTCAGTCGCTGGCTGCGAGCTCGCTGAACCAATCTCCCTCATTGAGCTCGCGAACAAATCGTGTGATCTCAGCTTCGGTGAGAGGCTCCTCCATGGGAACGATCTCGTAGCTCACACCGGTCGCGAGCAAGATGCTCACCACTCGCTCGTTCGCAGGCCGCCGTTCGGTCGCGCCGCAGAGCGGGCAATCAAAGCGGTAGCGGCCCTCCCCACCTTCGCCGGCAAGTTCGAGGCCGACGTCGCCGGTTGTCAGCTCGACGTCGCCGCACCGGCTGCACGTGGTCCGGATGGTGGTCATGTGTTCCTCGCTGGTGAGCCTGTTCGTACTCATGTGACATCGGCAATGGTGCCCCGTCCTAAATGACTATTTCCGCGCTAGTCACGACGGGCTAGTCAGGAGTAGCGAGCGAGGATTCTCTTGCGCAGAGCCGCTTCCGAGGCGGCCACCGCATCGCCATCGATGAGTTCTGCCGTGTCACCGAGACGGACCAGAAGTCGGGCGATGATGGCGGCATCGGAGGCACTGAAACGCACGGTCAACCCTGTGTCGTCCACGGCGATGACGTCGACTGGGTAGTAGTCCGCGACCCATCGTGCGCTGCTCCCCAGGCGCAATGTCGCCCGCACATCGGACTCGCTCGGTGTGTAGCGCACCAGTGGCTCGGGGGGATCGCTCGGCGGGTCGAAGGTGTCTCCCGTCACGTCGGCTGTGCGGATCCGGTCGAGACGAAACACCCTTTCATCTTGGACGAGACGGCAGTACGCCGACACATACCAGTTCCCCATGGTGGAGAAGACGGCCCACGGCTCGACGTCGCGTGTTTTGGGCACACCGGATGCGATCGGAACGTGCTCGATGCGAACGACTTGACCTTCTGCGGCAGCAGCTCCGAGAACTCCTACGAGAGGCGGCTCGGCAAGATCGACAACAAGCGACTCCTCTCCGTCGGGCAGCAACACGGCTTCGAGCTTGTCGACCGCTCGCCTCAGGACATCGGATCCCTGTCCGCTCGACAACAATGCCCTGCCCGAAGCGATCAACACGAGCATCTCGTGGGGAGCGAGCCGCAACGGACGTGCAAAGTAGTCGGCCATCTCGACCACCACCTCGTCCTCATCGATGTAGGCCACCATCAGATCACCCGGCCCGTAGCCGGGGAGGCCGCAAACGAAAACGGTATTGAGATCGTTGACAAGCTCCGATTTTGTGTAGTCGAACCGATCGCACAGCTCCTCCACCGACACGCCGGGATGGGCGATGACCCACGGAAGCATCGCCAGGATGCGGTTCAGCCGACGGGCGGTCTTTGCGCTCGTCACGCGGCGCCCTCGACTAACTCGATGAACCGGCTGCGTAGCTCTTGGGGTGACAGGATTTCCGCGCGGTCCTCGAAGCCGATAACCCAGCCGATGAAGGCCATAGGTGCGGCAACAGGCAGCGACACTTCGATCGCGCCGCGGGAATCACGCGTCACCGTCGCGGCGTCGGTCAAGTGACGTTCGGCCAGCCAGGCCACTTCGGCATCGAACCTCACCACGGCGACGATGTCGTCGGCGCCCGCCTCCCACGGGGCGCTCGGTATGGCGGCTGAGGCGTCGAAACCGGAAGGGCGCTGAAAGGCGCCCATTCTCTCGCCAACTCGAGGATCGGTGGCACGATCGAGACGAAAGGCCTTGACGACCGACCTTGCGGCGACCTCGGGCCCGACGGCATACCAATTTCCTCTCCGATGCACCAGGCCGTACGGCTGCACGGTGCGCCCGACACCCGAGTACGTGAACGACAGCTCACGCCGTTCTGAGACCGCTTGAAAGGCGGCCTCGATATTGGCCGATGGCACGCCGAGGTCGGCGGCCAGCGGTTCACCGCCAACGCTGCTTGGGGCGCCACCCAGCTTGAAAAGAGCGTCGGGGCCTGCAGCCTGGCCCCCAAAACGAACGGCCTGCGCGGCCAGAAGCACCGCGGTGCGCTCTTCGTCGGTGAGGCCCGGGTCGGCCAGATCCCACTCCTCACTTGGGATCACGTATCCAAACTCGATCTCCCAGCCGTCTGTCGGAGCAAGCTGCAAGGGAACACCGAGGCGTCTCAGCAGTTCTTTGTCTCTCTCGAACGTGCGATGGAAGGCCTCGTCACTTTCCTGGTCGTAGCCGGCGACGGTCCTCCTGATCTCGTCGGCGGTGACCGGTCGCTCCGCCGTCAACAAGAAGGCGAGCAAATTGAGAGCGCGTTCGATGACTCGTTGCATGGGCAGGCGTCGGCTATCGGCTATCGGCTATCGGCTATCGGCTGGCAGCGTACGCGCGATGCGCCGCGAAGTACAGCCATGTAGTTAGCCGGCGCGACTCTTGCTGATGCCCGATAGCCGACGGCCGTCAGCCGCTCTGAACCCGCTCAGAGCGAATCGATGAGCTTCTCTACCCGCTCGTCGGCTGCTCGGAACGGGTCCTTACACAGCACGGTTCTCTGTGCCTGGTCGTTGAGTTTGAGGTGAACCCAATCCACGGTGAAGTCGCGCTTCTTGGCCTTGGCCGCCTTGATGAACGCACCGCGGAGACGCGCCCGGGTCGTAGATGGAGGATCGGTCATCGCCGCGCTGACCGCTTCGTCGGTTACCACCCGCTCCATCAATCCCCTGCGTTGGAGAATATAGAACAAACCTCGGTCACGGCTCACGTCGTGATACGCCAGGTCGATGAGCGCCAGTCGTGGCGACGAAAGCGGCAGATCGTGTTTTTCTCGGTATCGCTCGATGAGTTGGTGTTTTGCCACCCAGTCGACCTCGCGCCCGAGCGACAAAGGATCCTTCTCCAATCCGGTCAACAGGTACTCCCACATGCCGATGGCCCGCTCGACTTCGGGCGGGAATCCGCTGGCTCGCGCATACCGCATAGCCCGTTCGAGGTACTCCCACTGCACGTCGAGGGCGGACAGCTCACGGCCATTCACGAGGCGTACCTTGCGACGGCATGTGATGTCGTGGGAGATCTCCCGGATAGCTCGGATGGGGTTCTCGAGCGTCATGTCGCGAAACACCACGTCGTCCTCGAGCATCTGGAGCAATGCCGCCGTCGTGCCGACCTTCACGTAGGTCATGTACTCGGACATGTTCGAGTCGCCGGCGATCACGTGGAGCCTGCGATATCGCTCGGCGTCGGCATGCGGTTCGTCCCTCGTGTTGATGATCGGACGGCTACGCGTCGTGGCGGACGATATGCCCTCCCAGATGTGCTCGGCGCGCTGTGCCATGCAGTAGACCGTGCCGCGCGCGGTCTGCAGCAACTTGCCGGCGCCTGAAAAAATCTGGCGAGTGACGAAGAAAGGGATCAGGGTGTCGATCGTCCGCTGAAAGTCCCCCTGCCTGGCGACGAGGTAGTTCTCATGACAGCCGTACGAGTTCCCGGCGCTGTCGGTATTGTTTTTGAAGAGGTAGATCTGACCGCGAATCCCCTCCTCGTCGAGCCGCTGCTCAGCCGAATGGAGAAGCCCTTCGAGAATGCGTTCTCCGGCTCGATCGTGGGCGACGACGTCGTAGAGGCTGTCGCACTCCGGCGTGGCGTACTCAGGGTGGCTTCCGACGTCCAGGTAGAGACGGGCGCCGTTCTCGAGAAAGACGTTAGAGCTGCGGCCCCAAGACACCACCCGTCGGAAGAGGTACCGCGCGACTTCGTCTGGTGAGAGCCGCCGCTGACCCCGCAGCGTGCACGTGACTCCGTACTCGTTCTCGATGCCGAAGATCCGACGCTCCATCGAGGACAGCGTAACCCCGTCGCCCAACCAGTATCGCGTTCCATTGCTACCGAAACGGCCAGAATGGAGCAATGGACGAGGACACTCAGGGCCGTTTCGTCCCGGTGATCCGGGTTGGCGATGTCTCGCGAGCGAGGATCCTGGCCGCACGACTCGAAGCCGAGGGCATCGAGGTCCGGCTGCATAGTGAGGCTCTCGGTCCTTATCCGGTCACTGTGGGGCAGATGGCGACAACCGAGCTGTGGGTCCCGGACGATCGTCTAGATGCCGCCAACGCGGTACTCCTCGATGCAGAAGTGAACGACGTGGTCGGCGAGTCGGAGCTGTCGGACACCGCACCATTGTTCCCGTTGCGGGTCATCGCAGTCGTCGTGATCGCCGCTGCGCTCCTTGCCGTCGTTCTTCGGATGATGCGGGTCTTTTGAGAGCTCAGGATCGAGCGGCCGCGATCTCATCGGCTGTCAGTCGTCTGAACTTGCGACGCCCAAGTGTGCGGTCGAGCACGGCAGCTTCCCAATCGGCGGCCTCGGTGGTGTTCTCCTCGACGGCCTCCACGGCGTCGGCCACGGCCGCTACCGTCGTTCCGAGATCCCGATCCTCGGAGAAACCCGTGGTGAGCGCCTCGGCCAGCTCATCGTCCTTGCCACCCAACGCGGCGAGGTTGGGCTCGTGGCGCAGAGTTCCATCGAACTGGACCAGGTAGAGGCTGTCGTCCGCACTCGCTTCACCGACCTCGGCCACGAGGACCTCCACCTCGTACGGCTTGTTCTCGTGCGTGAAGATCTGGCCGACGGTCTGTGAATACGCGTTGGCCAATCCTTTGCCGGTGACATCGGCCCGGCCGTAGGAGAAACCCTTCAAGTCGGCATACCGGATGCCGGCGACACGCAGCGTCTCGAATTCGTTGAAGCGCCCAACGCCGGCGAAGGCGATCCTGTCGTAGATCTCGCTCACTTTGTGGAGTGACCCGGACGGGTTGGCACCCATCAGGAGGACCCCATCGGTGTAGCGAACTGCGGCGATCGAACGGCCCCTG
>JAUVPA010000034.1 GCA_030598905.1 Acidimicrobiia bacterium | reverse complement strand
GTGGTCGTAGTCGTCTCCTCGACGGTCGTCGTCGTCGTCGACTCCTCGATCGTCGAGGTCGTCGATTCCTCGGTTGTGGTCGTTGTCGACTCGTCCGTGGTGGTCGTTGCTTCCGTCGTGGTCGTCGTGGTCGTCGCCGCTTCCTCTTCGCCGCCGCTGAAGAGGACGATGCCGAAGATCAGCGCGATGACGACTGCACCACCGATAGCTACCCACACCCAGACGCTGATGCCGCCGCCGGTGCCGCTTTCTGTTGTCATGAGAAATCAACTCCCCAAAAGATGTCGACTCCGTCAAGTTACCCCGAGACGACAGGAAGTCGACGCATCTCAAGGGAGGCGTTGGAACCACAGCAATGAGGCCGCTCCGGCGAGCGTCAAGGCGACGAGACCTCCGGCAAGGAACCACTCCCACACCTCGCGCTCCTCCGTCTCGTATCCCAACTCCGAACCGACGGCGCCGAGGATGGCCTCGAACTCCGCGGCCGATGCGGCTGCCGAGAACGAGCCGCCGGTGGTGTCGGCGACCTGGCGCAAAGCGCCTTCGTTCGCCGGAACCGGGACCGTTTCACCTTGGAACACGATCACGCCGCCGTCTGTGCCGAAATTGATCGTCGACACCGGGATTCCCAACGCAGCTGCCTCGACGGCGGCGTCGACCTCGGACCTCCCCACGGTTGTTTCTCCGTCGGAAAGGACAACGAGGGCCGTAGGCGTCTTCTCGTCGGCAGCGTCCATCGCGACCAGATCGAGACCTGCGTAGATCCCTTCTCCGATTGCCGTTCCCTCGGCGAGGGTCAGGTTCGATACTGCCGAAGCGACGGCGTCGCGATCGGTGGTGGGGGCCACCACCGGCAAGGCGACACCGGCGAAAGCCACAACGCCGATCTCGAGGTCCTCGGGAGCCAGTTCGAGGAACGACAGGGCTGCTTCTCGGGCAGCGTCAAGACGCGTTGGTTCGACGTCGGTGGCGTCCATCGACAGCGATACATCGAGGACCAGAATCAACCTGGCCTCCTCGCGAGGAACGACAACAGCCATCACCGGTCGGGCCAAGGCGAGCACAAACGCGAGAAGGGCGAGAACCAGCGCCACAGCCGAGAGATGGCGACGCCAGCCCGGCCTGTCGGGCGCTACCGAATCGAGCAAGGCGATATCGGTGAATCGCACCGTGCTCCGTTTCCGGAGCCTCATGGTCACGGCGTACCAGACCAGAGCGCCCAGCGGCAGAAGGACGAAGAACAACCGAGCCGGCTCGAGGAAACTCAAGGTCGCCTTCCCGAAGTCCTTCCACGGCGCCGGGTGGCGACATGCCGGACGAGGTCCCTGATCCAGTCCGTGTCAGTCCGTAGACGAAGGTGATCGGCCCCGGCACGTCGAATCCGAGAACGCACGCCGGCAGCACGATCGACGGCGGCTCTCGCATAACGCTCCCTGAGCTTCTTGGAGCTCGTGTCGATCCACCGTGTTCGTCCGGTTTCTGCGTCGATCACGGCAAGCGTGCCCACATCAGGAAGCGCCAGTTCCACAGGGTCGACGATTTCGAGGCAAAGGACATCGTGGCGGCCGGCGATCACGGACAACGGCTTTTCCCATTCGGCGGTATCGAGGAAGTCCGAGGCGACGACGACAAGGCCGCGCCTTCGAGCCACCCGGTTCGCTGTTCGCAGGCCGGAATCGAGGTCGACAGAGACTCGATCGCGAGACGCGTCCTGCATCATCGCAACGAGGCTCTGGAGGTGTCTACGGCCCGACCGTCTCGGGATACCAACAGGAACGCCGCCCGTGAGGAGCAAGGCGCCGACACGATTGCCGCCGCGCTGCGCGACGTAGCCAATGCCGGCCGACGCCGCGATCGCCAGTTCACGCTTCTCCCATCGCCGCGTGCCGAGAGACATAGAGCTCGAGAGATCGACGACCAGAGTGGTGTCGAGCTCCCTATCGGCAATGGTGTCGCGAACGTGCGGCTCCATCGTCCGCGCCGTGACGTTCCAGTCGATGCGACGGACGTCGTCGCCCGGTGTGTATGGCCGTGTCTCTCCAAGCTCCGATCCGTGGCCCGGTATCAAACCCTCGTAGTCACCCTGAAGGATGCCGTCGAGACGCCGCAGGACCTCCAGTTCGATCCGGCGAAGTGCCTCGTGCCTACCGTCGTTGCCGGGTGTGGGTGCCGCCGTCATGCGCCGCGCAGTTCGTCCGGTCGTACCGTGATGCGCGGTGCCGGCATCGTCGACAGGAGTTCGACGAGCACATCGTCGACCGTCACACCCTCGGCCAACGCGTCGTACGACAGAATGATGCGGTGGTTGAGCACGTCGTATGCGATGTCGTACACATCCTGGGGTAGGACGTAGCCACGCCCGCGGAGGAGCGCCATCGACTTCCCCGCCTCGACAAGGCCGATCGAAGCTCGCGGGCTCGCTCCGTATTCGATATAGGGGGCGATGTCGGGTGTTCCGGCTTCCGCCGCATCGCGCGTAGCCAGCACAATGCGAACGGCGTAGTCCACTACGGCAGGATCGACAAAAACCTGCGACGCCACCTTCTGCATGCCGACGACATCCTCGGGATCGAGGATCCTCTCAGCATCGTCGGGACCGATCCCGACGCGTCTCACGATCTCGCGCTCCTCCGCGGGAGTTGGATATCCCACCGGTATCCGCATGAGGAAACGATCTCGCTGCGCCTCGGGTAGCGGGTAGACACCTTCAGATTCGATCGGGTTTTGGGTCGCCATGACGAGGAACGGTGTGGGCGCTGGGAAGGTCCGGTCGCCGATCGTCACTTGGCGTTCGGCCATGACCTCGAGCATGGCTGCCTGCACCTTGGCGGGAGCGCGGTTGATCTCGTCCGCCAGAACCAGATTCGCCAAGATCGGACCCAACTCGACGTCGAACCGCTCCTGGGATGCTCGGTAGATCCGCGTCCCGACGATGTCGGCAGGTATCAAGTCCGGAGTGAACTGGATGCGCGAGAACGTGCCGCCGAGAACACGGGCCATCGTCCGCAACGTGATGGTCTTGCCGAGCCCCGGGACACCCTCGAGCAGAGCGTGCCCATCGGCCAGCAGTGAGACCATCAGACGCTCGAGCACCCGATCCTGCCCAACAACCACCTTGCGCATCTCGAAGAGGGCTTGTTCCATCTGTGTCGAGCGGAAGTCGAACTCATCTCTCACGGGGTCACCTCGACGCCCTCGGCGATACGAAGCGCCTCGTCACGGCCGGTCGCCAAAGGGGCGATCAACTCGAGCGCAATGCCGTCTTCGATCCACGTGACGATGATGCGGAGTGACGACACGTCTATCCGTCCCAGGTTCCCATCGATCGTGACGACGTCACCTTCGGCGCCTTCGAGGATGCCGTCCGCCGCGCCTCCCATCGTGCCCCGAACGGTGATACGGCCGTCGGGACTCGTGAGCGTCGTGACCTGGCGAGACGTCGCACCGGAAGATGTGACACTCGTGCCTGTCTCCGAGTACTCATTGGCGAGATCTCTCAAGACGAACAAAGCTTCAGAAGTCGGCGTCGTCAGACCGTCGAACATTCCATCGGGAAGACCGCCGAGCGGACCATCCGGGTCGGTGAGATCGAACGGAAGATCGAGCCCACCGAAGAGGTCTTCGAGCATCCCGTTGAGGTCCGGGTTCAGGGGAACTCCACCGAGCAGGTCCTCCAGTCCCATTCCTCCGAGGAGGTCTTCGAGTCCCTGGCCCCCGAACAAGTCATCGAGTCCTTCCCCACCGAAGAGGTCGGAACCAAAAGGGTCAGAACCGAAGAGGTCAGAGAAGGGATCATTCGCCAGCGGAAGGGGTGACGGATCGTTGCCCGAATCGTCGTCGGTGATCAACTCGGCAACCGCGAGGGCGTCGGCGATCGGGACCGCAAATCCAATCCCGTTGGATCCACCGCTCGAGGTGGCGTAGGCGACGTTGACACCGATGACCTCACCGTCTCCGTCTGCAAGCGGCCCGCCTGAGTTCCCCACGTTGATGGCCGCGTCGGTCTGTATGAGCCCAGTGATCGTGGTGCCTCCGAGATCCAATTCGCGATCGAGGGCGGAGACGATCCCGGCCGTAACACTTTGTTCGAAGCCAAGGGGGCTGCCGATGGCGATCGCAGTCTGGCCGACGAGCACTTCCTCGTCTGTGGCGAGCGGCGCCGGGGTCAACCCGGCTGCGTCGATTTCGACAACGGCGATGTCGCGCGCCCCGTCGGCACCAAGCACGACACCCGTGACGGTGCGGCCGTCGTCAAGTCGTACCGAAACGGTATCGGATCCATGCACGACGTGGGCAGCGGTCAAGACGAGCCCGGCGTCGTCATAGATGAACCCCGAACCAACGCCGCCGGCCGCCTCGATCTGAACGACAGACGGAAGCAGGCCCGCCGTCACGGCGGCGACCGGCTCGTCGCTGACGTCGCTCGGCGCCTCGGGAGTCACCGGTGGCGGTGTTGAAGGCGCTCGTTGCTCGGTTCCACTCCCCGGCAGGTTCTGGTCCGCGTCAGTGGTCCACGGTGCCCACAGGAACAATGCAAGGAGCGCGAGCAGGAACACACCGAAGCCGAGTGCCCACGGCCATGCCGTGGCCTTCGTCGCTTCGGGTGTGGGTCCGGCGAGTATCGGTAGGTGCGGGTCTAGCGGATCTCCCTCCGGCGGCTCCGGCGGGAGATCTCGCCAGGTGCGACCGGTCTCGATCGCACGCTCTATTTCGAGCGACATCGAACCTCCTCGGGTTGGCACAGGATTGGCAGCTCGCGAAAAAAGGTATGCCACCGCGGATAAAGCGCCCGTTAAGGCGTGTAGGTTCATCACCGGTGGGGTCTGCCTGAAGTTGGACACAGCTTCGGTGCCGACAAGAACCGAGCCGTTCTCAGGGGATATGGTCAAAAGCGAGGCGACCGGCGTTGCCGGTCTGAGCCGTGAGCAACCGCGACCATCGGGTCGCAGGGACATCGGCCGTTTTGCGGTCGCTCTCGCCGTCGCGCTCTACGCACTGTCCGCCTTCGACCTCGCGATCACAGAAATCGCGACCGTCCACCTCGGCGCGGTGGAGGTCAACCCCCTGATGGAACCTCTTCTCGGCACACCGTGGGCGATGGTCCTGAAGCTCGGTATCCCAGCAGCGGTGGTATTTGCAGCTCGCAAGGTGCAAACCCGGGTCGTCGCGTTGGCGCTCGGCGCGGCGGTAGTTGGTTATGCCGGTGTGGCGCTGTTCAGCATCGCCCAGATAGTCATCGTCTTCAGCTGATCGCTCAGACCCGATCTGCGTCAGACGGATCCATCGAAAACGGATGTGTCGTGGTGTGTGCCGTCCGGCGTGATGCGGCTGCGATCAGCCTCAGCGGACATGGGAATCCAGAGCACGAACTCGGCTCCGGCTCCGAGAGTGGAACGCAGCGTCACACATCCCCCGTGTGCTTCGGCTACCTGGCGAGCGATGGCGAGGCCGATGCCGCTCCGATCCTCTCCACCGAGGCTCGACTGATCCTTCGACCATCCCCTCCTGAACACGTGGTCGTGCTCTCGCGGGTCGATACCGGGCCCGTCATCGATCACGGCAACCCAGGCAAAGCCGCTCCGCTCACCGACGCCCGCGGTGACTTCAGTGCCGGGCCGGGTCAGCCGGACGGAGTTGCTGACGAGATTCGATACCGCCCTCTTCACACCAATGCGGTCGACCGAGACGACAACGCCGCTGCCGATCCTCGTCACATGGAGACCTGCTGCTTCGATCGGACCCGAATGCTCGGCAAGCGCCTCGTCAACGATGTCGACGAGCTCGACTCTCTCTCGCCTCGAATCGGGAACTTCGTTGCGTGCGAAGACGACGAGGTCGTCGACGGTTCTCGCCGTTCGATCAACCGTCCGACGGACGATCATCGACGTCTCCCGATAACGATCGACGTCTGCGCTGTCATCGGCAAGGACGACGTCGAGGTTGGTGGCCATGACGGCGAGTGGATTGCGGAGCTCGTGTGAGATGTCCTGGACGAACGATCGACGAGCGGCGGCGCTGGCCTCGATCTGTTCGAGCATGCCATCGAAAGTGTCTGCGAGGTCCTTCAGCTCATCGTCGGGACCATCGAGATCGATGCGGCGCGATAGGTCTTCTGTTTGCTGGATGTCTCTCGCGACAGCAGCAATATGCCCAATCGGCCGCAAGGCTTTGTCCGCCACCCACCAGCCGATGCCAACACTGGCAGGGAACATCGCAAGAATCACCCAAAACGAGATTCTCTGCAGATTGTCGATCGCTCTATGAGTCACCAGTTGCTCCAGGGTGACGTACTGCAGTTGAATCTCCCGTTCGACGGTGACCCTGGTTCCCGATACCGGGTCGATGATGGTCGTGAACTGCCGTCCCGCAGACACGGTCTGGGCCTCGAGCGACTGGGAGAGCGCATAGTTGACGACGCCGACGACGGCAACGGCCAAGGCGAAGACCAGGATCGAATACGTGATCGCGAGCCGAAACCGAACACTGCGCAAGAAGGCGGGCACTACGCGCCGTCCCTGAGCCGGTATCCGGAGCCGACGACGGTTTCGATCAGATCGTCACCCCCCGCCTCTCGGAGTTTCCTTCGCAGGTTCGAAACCGTCACTCGTACGGTGTTCGTGAAGGGATCGGCGTGTTCGTCCCACACATGGTCGAGCAATCGTTCAGCGGTCAAGACCTCGCCGGGATGGAGCATGAAGTACCTCAGCAGAGCGAACTCCTTGGCGGTGAGCGACAACCCCACCTCACCGTGGGAAGCCTCGTGACGGGCGGCGTCGAGCCGCAGCCCCCCGATCTCGATCGTCGCACTCTGCGCTTTGGCGTCGCGACGAAGAAGGGCACGGACGCGGGCGAGCAGTTCCGGCAGGTCGAAGGGTTTCACCAGATAGTCGTCGGCGCCTCGATCGAGGCCCCCCACTCTGTCGTCGAGTGCGTCGCGGGCCGTCACCATCAGAATCCGAGGCTGCGGATCGGCGTCGGCACGGACGGCGGTGCAGACCTCGAGACCATCCATCCCCGGGAGGCTGAGGTCGAGCAACAGCAAGTCGTACGGCGTATACGCCGTACGGTCCACCGCATCCTCGCCCGTGTGGGTGATGTCGACGGCGTAGCCCTCATTGCGCAACCCGGTAGCGATCGCCATGGCAAGGTCCGTCTCGTCTTCGACAACCAGAATGCGCATAGTCAGAGGGTAAGGCGTAGGGAGAAGAGCGTACGATGTGATCGCGGCCCCTCACAGATGCACCGGTAGCGCCGCCACAGCGGCGGGCGCATGAAGAGCCGCGTATCGGCTATCTCCAGGTATCTTCCGCGGCCGTGAAGGGCCAGCCGTTCTTGATCGCATGGGGTATCGCCGCTCTCACCCTTCTTGGCGCCGGGTGCAATTTGGGGAGTGGGCTCGAGACCGTCGATGACTCCAGCACCACCTCAGCCGCCAGCACGACATCACCGGAGACCACGACAACTGCGCCACCGGTGACTCTCCCGCCTCCCGAAAGGTCCGAGACGGCGATCGTCATAGCTGTGATCGACGGCGACACCTTCATCGCCAACATCGACGGAGTAGAGGTCGACGTGCGAATGCTCGGCATGAACGCCCCGGAGGTCGACGAGTGCGCCGGCGATGATGCGCGGACCGCGCTCACGAGGCTCCTTGCGGGATTTGAGGTCGCTCTGGCGGCAGGCGAGGAGGACGTGGACGACAACGGCCGGGCACTGCGCTACGTGTACGTCGAGGGAGGTGAAGGCACCACCTTCGTGAACCGTGAACTTGTCGCAGGGGGTTTCGCCGTTGGTATGCAGAACGGCCATGAGCACGAGGCAGAGTTCAAGGAGCTCGAAGCGAGAGCTTGGGCGTCGGGAACCGGGATGTGGGGAACGTTCGTGTGCGGCCAGCCCGAAGGTGGGTACCCCGACCGTCCCCAAGTCCGAGTGCTTTCGGTCTCACCGAACCCTGAGGGTCCCGACACAGAAGCCCTCAACGAAGAGTCGGTCGAAATCGTCAACGAGGGATACGGCACAGTGGCGGTGTCCGGCTGGGTGATCCGAGACGAGTCTTCATCGAATCGATTCACGATTCCCAGCGGAATATCGCTCAATCCGGGGAACGTCCTCACGATCGTCACTGGATGCGGCACCGACGGGGGCGGCACCGTGCATTGGTGTTCGGACACACCCGTGTGGTCAAACGGAGGCGACACGGTCGTGCTCCTCGACACGCGAGGAAATGCCGTTGCTCGACTCGCCTACGGTCCCACAGAATCCTGAAGGTCAGACACGTCGCGCCACGGTCTTCATCTCCATGAAGAGCCGCAGATAGTCGGGCCCACCGGCCTTGGCGTTCGAACCCGACATGTTGTAGCCACCAAACGGTTGGATTCCGACGAGGGCTCCAGTGATCTTCCTGTTGATGTACAGGTTGCCCACGTTGAACTCCTGTCGAGCTCGCTCGATCCGGCCCTCGTCATTGCTGTACAGGCCGCCGGTGAGCCCGAACTCCGTACCGTTTGCGACGTCGAGCGCGGCATCGAAGTCCGGGACAGAGATGATTGAGAGAACGGGGCCGAAGATCTCGTGCTGGGCGAGCCTTGCCTCTGGAGCGACGCCCGCGAACACGGTCGGCTCGATGTAGTACCCACCGTCCCGATCGACGGCACCCCCACCAGTGATCAACTCTGCTTCACCTCTGCCCTTGGCGATCTCGTCGAGGACGGAGCGATGTTGTGCTGCCGAGATGACCGGACCAACGGCATGGTTCTCGATGGGCGACCCGATAGACAGCGCTGCCGCCCCTTCGGCGACCCGGTCGACGAGCTCGTCGTGAACCGCATCGAACACGATCACTCGAGAGCACGCCGAGCACTTCTGGCCCTGGAAACCGTACGCGGACCGCACGACGTCGGCTGCCGCCGCCACGACATCGGCCGTGGCGTCGACGATCATCGCGTCCTTGCCACCCATTTCCATGTACGACCGCTTCAACCACTTCTGACCGGGGTTCACTTGAGCCGCCCGTTCGGCGATGCGGAGCCCAATCTCCTTCGATCCCGTGAAATTGATGAACCGGGTCGTGGGATGATCGATCAGCGGATCACCGACGACTTCGCCCGGACCAGGCAGGAAGTTGACGACACCGGGGGGAATCCCCGCCTCTCTCACGACCTCGATGAATCCCCATGCGACCATCGGCGTGTTTGACGCCGGCTTGACAACAACGGTATTGCCGGCGGCGACGGGGCCCATCGCCATGCCAACGGGGATCGCGAGCGGGAAATTCCATGGCGGAATGACAACACCGGCGCCGATCGGGCGAAGCCACGAATCGTTGGTTTCACCGGGATACTCGAGCAATGGCACTGGCTCAGCCATCGCCAATGCCTGGTGTGCGTAGTAGCGGCAGAAGTCCACGGCCTCGGCGACGTCGGCCTCTGCTTCCGCCCAGTTCTTGCCCGCCTCGTAGGTCTGCCATGCCGCGAACTCGTATCGGCGCTCGTTGATGAGATCACCGACGTTGTGAACGAGCTGAGCCCTTTCGGAGGCCGGCGTTCTCGCCCAGCCGTCGAAGGCGCCCCAAGCCGCCGCCAGAGCGTCGTCGACGTGGTCGACCGAACCAGATGAAGCGGTACCCACCACCATGGACGGCTGCGCCGGGTTGATGCTGACGATGGTTTCCGTGGTGACGATTTCTTCACCGCCGATCAGGAGTGGTGCATGCCCACCGAGTCGGCCGGAGACGGCGCTCAGCGCCTTCTCATAGCCAGCGCGAGTGTCCTGCTGTGTGAAGTCGGAGTACGGCTCGCTGGAATAGGGGGGCAGCACCTTTGTCATCCTCCTGATCGTCAGGACGTGAAGGGTACGCCCGAGCACGCCGGTGAAGTCACCGCCGGTCCTCAGGACACCTGACTTCAGGACACGTCGACGCCGGCCGGGAGCCGAACGACAAATCGCGACCCGACTCCACCGGCACCGTCGGTGATGTGCACGGTGCCCCCGTGACCCTCGACGAGGGCCCGAACCAGATAGAGCCCGATCCCCGTCCCCGTCTGTGAAGTCACATGTAGCCGGCTGAAACGTTGGAACACTGCCTCTCGCTGAGCGTGAGGGATGCCGGCGCCGCGATCGGCGACCGCGATCTCCAAGTACTCCCCTCGTGGGCCACGCTTCCCCATCGCGATCACGACCTCAACGGGCGACTTCTCCGGTGAATACTTGACGGCGTTGTCGATCAGGTTGGTGACGACCTGGCGCAGCCGGGCATGGTCAATTGGGATTTCTCCCGTGTCTTCGTGAACGACCACGTGAATGGGTCTTCCGGGATGGGAGTGTTCGATCAGTTCGACCGCCTCCGCCACAGCTCGCAGCGGATCGTCACGCCGAATGTCCAGCCGCAGCGTCCCACCCTCGAGACGCGAGGTGTCGAGCAAATCGGAGATGAGTGCCTCCAGCGCCGTCGACTCACGGCGCATGTCGTCGAGGTACGTACGCAGAGTGGGATCGTCGAGGATCTCGAGGAGCAGCTCCGTGTAGCCGATGATGGCGGTCAGCGGTGTACGCAACTCGT
>JAUVPA010000118.1 GCA_030598905.1 Acidimicrobiia bacterium | reverse complement strand
TCTCAGCACCAATGCCGCCGGTTCGGACGTCGTTCTGTCGGCCTTCTATTTCGACTGCCTCCATCTCAACGGCAGAAACCTCATCGACGAGCCTCTCACTGTGCGGCGGACGGCACTCACTTCGGTTCTCGGGCCGGATCAGAGAGTCGACTGGATCGAAACGACTGCTCCGGACGAGGCCGAGGCTTTCTACCAGGCCAGCGTCGCCGCCGGCCACGAGGGAGTGGTGATCAAAGCCGCCGACTCCCTGTACGACGCCGGCCGCCGCGGAGGCTCCTGGCTCAAAGTGAAACCGGCACACACCCTCGACCTGGTGGTACTTGCTGTCGAATGGGGCTCAGGAAGACGAAAGGGATTCCTGTCGAACATCCACCTCGGCGCCCGCGCCGAAGACGGATCCGGCTTCGTGATGCTCGGCAAGACTTTCAAGGGCATGACGGACGAGATGCTGTGTTGGCAGACGGACCGATTCTTGGAGTTGGAGACGTCGCGTGACGGTCACGTCGTGTTCGTCCGTCCCGAACAGATCGTCGAGATCGCTTTCGACGGCGTGCAGAGATCCAAGCGTTACCCGGGCGGCATGGCCCTTCGTTTCGCCCGCGTCAAACGTTACCGCGAAGACAAGGAGGCGTCCGAGGCGGACACCGTCGAGACGCTGCGGGCGAGCATGGGCTCGGCAGACTCCTAGTCCGCGGAGGGTTCGAAGCGCATCGCCGCCGAGTTCATGCAGTAGCGCAGACCGGTCGGAGCGGGTCCGTCATCGAAGACGTGCCCGAGGTGCGCACCGCACGACGCACAGGTGACCTCTGTCCGAACCATGGGGTGGCTGTTGTCGAGGTTGGTGCCGACGGCGTCGTCCGCGATCGCAGACGTGAAGCTGGGCCATCCGCTTCCCGACTCGAATTTTGTCCCGCTGTCGAACAACTCATCGCCACAGACCACGCACAAGTACCGTCCCGCATCCTTCATGTCCAGGTATTCACCGGTGAAGGCCTCTTCTGTACCCGCTTCCTGGGTGACCCTGTACTGCAACGGCGTCAGACGCGCCTTCAGCTGTTGTTCGGTCTGTGGTTCCATGAACGGAGGATACGGTTCTCTCGGACGGCCGACGACGGCTGATATCTTCACCGTCATGCCCCAAGCCAACGAGAGGCCGTGATGTCGGAGCGCGAGGTCGGCGTCGGTCCCCATCCCGAGCCGTGGCCCGACGACCCACGGCTCGACCCGCAACTCCTCGCCGCGGGTGACCGTCGCAACGTCCTCGACCACTACCGGTACTGGAAAAGGGAGGCGATCGTCGCCGACCTCGATTCCCGGCGCCATCCTTTCCACGTCGCCATCGAAAACTGGCAGCACGACTTCAACATCGGATCGATCGTGCGCACGGCTAACGCCTTCCTCGCGGCAGAGGTTCACATCATTGGCAAGCGCCGCTGGAACCGACGGGGCGCGATGGTCACGGATCGGTACCAGCACATTCGCCATCACGAGGACGTATTCGGCTTCAAGACGTGGGCCAAAGACGCCTCTCTCCCGGTCTACGGAATCGACATCATGCCGGGTGCCATTCCCATCGAGACCATCGAAATACCCCGCCGTTGCGTTCTTCTCTTCGGCCAGGAGGGCCCCGGTCTCAGCGCCGAAGCCCAGGAAGCGTCCGAGGTGATCTGCTCGATTGCACAGTTCGGGTCGACGCGATCGATCAATGTCGGAGTTGCCGCCGGAGTCGCAATGCACACCTGGGTGCGCCAACACGCCTTCGAGTGACGACGCCTACATCCCCGACGCCGTGAAGGAGTTCACCACAGCTTGCATCGTCGCAGTCAGGCTCGGATGACTCGTCTCGAAGTGGAGCAAGTCGTCGCTCAAACGCTTGCGAAGGTTGCGGTGGTCCTCGGTGGTGAGATCATCGTCCGCTTGATACCGCTGGACATGGGCCAGGATTTCCTCGGCCTGCTGCGACCCGCCGGCGGCCGCCTCGGCTAGGTGGGCTTGCAGTTCGTCCAGCGATTCGTCGTCGACGGGCTGGTCATCGGGCATGTGTCAAGAGTACCCGTCGTCGTCAGAGTTGGATTCATCGCGGCTGCGCCGGGCGCGTCTCTCCATCGCGATGATGACGACTATGGCCAGCACGATCGGGATAACGAGGTAGAGCACCTCGTCCCACCCGCCCTGGTGGGCAAACAGAGGCCACGGAGCGTCTCCCCGCATCAGCTCCGACTCAATCCAGAACGAAGAAGAAGATGGCAGCACCCGCAATCAACAACACGGCGATGCCGGCAAAGGCGCAGGCCTTCTTGATGATCGCCCACACCACAAAAACGATCGCCGCGACGAGCAGAATGCCAGCAAGAACGTCCACGCCGTGTCCTCCTAGGTTGCGCCCACGGCCACGAAGGACGCAGATTATCGGGTCCCACAGAGCTCGGGTCAGGTCTTGTGATGTGCCGTGGCGTCGTGAGCGTCGCTGAGCCCATGTGGGTCTACATGGATCACCGCCGCGACCGGAAACGTCTGACTGTGGTGAAGAGCGTGCTCAACGGCATGCGCCGCGTCGTGGCCATCCCGGACCGTGACGTTCGGATCTACTGCGATCGAAGCCGTCACCCGGAGTTGGTGTCCCTGCCAACGGACCTTGAGGTCGGTGATGTCGCGCACACGGTCGACGCCGCGAATTGTCGACTCGACGTCATCGACGATCTCAGGTTCGATACCGTCGAGCAACCGGCGCGACATGCGGCGTGCCGTCCGGGCCAGAAGCCAGAGAATGCCGGCAGCGACGACGAGACCGGCAACCGGATCGACCCAGGCCGCTCCGAAAGCCGCCCCCACTGCCGCCGCAACGACCGCAAGCGAAGTGAGGGCGTCGGTTCGGGCGTGATGCCCATCTGCAACGAGGGCCTCCGAACCGATAGCGCGGCCGACACGGATGCGGTAGCGAGCGACGAATTCATTGCCGATCGCCCCCACGACACCCGCGGCGACAACCCATGGGATGAAGTCGATCAGCCGAGGCTCGACCAACCGTCGGATCGACTCCCAGATCATCAGCACTGCGCTCAGGCCGATGGCGGCGACGATCACAAGGCCTGCTAGGTCTTCGAGGCGGTTGTAGCCATACGTGTAGCGACGGGTAGGGCGACGCCTCCCGAGGGAGAATGCAATCCAAAGTGGGATGGCAGTCAACGCGTCTGTGACGTTGTGCAAGGTGTCGGAGAGCAGGGCTACGGAGCCGCTGAACACCACGATGGTTGCCTGGAACAGGGCGGTGACCCCGAGGCCGACGAGCGACACCTTGGTGGCTCGGATTCCCACGGCACCCGTGTCAATGATCGATCCGGCACGTGGGCCGTGATCGTGGCTGTGGATCGCCAGGTGCCAAACGCGGTGGCGGAGCCTGCGCCAGGGCGAGGTCTCCTTGTTCTCCGCCTGAATGTGTTCACCGGAATCCACGACATGAAACGGTAAACGGGTCGTCCTGCGGAAAGAAGTCGCAACGGCGTCGCAACAGCGCCCCGACTCACGGGTGTTACGCGTATGCGGGAAACGGTCCCAGGTGATCTCGGACCCAAAGAGAGTGCAGGGCGGGTACGAGAGTGATACCAAGTAACCGCCGTCGACGAGTGGGACGAGGAGGTTGCGCAGAGCCTCTAGCGGGGGGCCATCCTGAGAGCTCCGTCCATACGGATCACCTCGCCGTTGAGGTAGCCGTTGCGGACGATCTCCATGACGAGCGACGCAAAGTCGTCCGGCGTGCCGAGGCGCTTCGGAAACGGAACGGAAGCTGCCAGTGCCTCGCGGAACTCATCGGTGATGCCGTCGAGCAATGGTGTGTCGATCACGCCGGGGGCGATGGCGCAACAGCGGATACCAACGGATGCGAGATCCCGAGCGACGGGACGGGTGAGTCCTACGATCCCGCCCGTTGACGCGGCGTAGGCAGCCTGGCCAACTTGGCCTTCGTAGGCAGCCACGGACGCTGTGTTCACGATCACGCCACGCTCGCCGTCTACGAGCGGTTCCTGAGCCGCCATGACGGATGCCGCCTGTGAGATCATGTTGTACGTCCCTACGAGGTTCACCTCGATCACGGTGCGGAAACGCTCCAGATCTGCCGGAGCGCCGTCCCTCCCGAGAGTTCGTTGCGCAGGGCCTATGCCGGCGCAATTGACCGCCACCCGAAGCGGGGCAATAGCATTGGCCTCGACGACGGCCTCTCGTACCGCGTCGACGTCGGTGACGTCTGCTCTGATGAAGTGGGCGCCGATGTCCGCAACAAGATCCGGGTCGTTCTTCAGGTCGACGATGGCGACCGAGGCTCCACCGGCGGCGAGGGCACGGGCAGTGGCAGCGCCAAGTCCGGATGCACCACCTGTGACGATGGCTGATGCGTTCGTGAGATCCACAGGCGCCAGGTTACTGAGGCGCTCTAGCCTCTCCCCAATGGAGACGTCTTACCTCGATCGCTCGCTCGCTGAACTCCAGGCACACAAGACCGAGTGGGCCCGCCTCGACGTCGCTGAGAAGGCTGACATCCTCGTTCGAGTGCGCAAGCGGATTGGCGCCGTTGCTCGCGACTGGGTTCAGGCCTCTTGCAAGTCGAAGGGATTCACGATGGAGTCCCGATATGCGGGCGAGGAGTGGATGTCCGGCCCGTATGCGCTCGTCGAAGGCATGAACGCCGTTGAGGACACGCTGCGGACGCTCGCCGCAGGCCGCGACCCGCTCGAGAAGGTGCCGGTGACGACACGGCCCAACGGCCAGGTTGCTGCCCATGTTTTTCCCGACAACGCCCAGGATCGCGCCTTCCTCAGCGGCCACAGAGCCGAGACGTGGATGCTCCCCGAGGTCACCTTCGACTCGCTGGGCGACACCATCGCTTCGTTCTATCGGCAGCCCGAGCCGGACGGAGCCGTGGCCCTCGTTCTCGGCGCAGGCAACATTACGTCGATTCCTCCGCTCGATTTGGTCGACCAGCTCTTCGGAAAGGGCCGTGTCGGGATCGTCAAGCTCAATCCGATCAACGAGTTCCTTGGCGACTATCTCGAGGATGCCTTCGCCCCGATGGTCGACGCCGGCTGGGTGCACTTCGCCTATGGCGGCGGGGACGTCGGTGGCTACTTGGCACACCACGACGCGGTCGACGCGATCCACATCACGGGAAACGCCGCAACCCACAACACAATCGTCTTCGGACCGGGTGCCGACGGTGAAGAGCGCCGCCTGGCCAATCGTCCCATCATCGACAAGCCCATCACAAGCGAACTCGGCGGAGTGAGCCCGACGATCGTTGTTCCCGGTCCGTGGACGAAGGCCGACATCCAACACCAGGCGGCACACATCGTCACGCAGAAGCTCCACAACAACGGCTTCAACTGCGTCGCCAACCAGGTCCTGTTGTTTGCCGAAGGCTGGAGTGGCACCGAACCGTTGCTGTCCGCCATCCGCGATGTCGTGGAATCGCTGCCCCCCCGTGTTCCCTTCTATCCCGGCACGAAAAACCGCTTGACCCAAGCTCTGGCGGCCCACCCGACGGCCGACGTCATCGATTGGGCCGGGCAGTCGTTTCTCATCGCAGCAGACCTCGATCCCAATCAGGATCAGTACGCGTTCCGCAACGAGTTTTTTGCTCCCGGAATTGCCACCACCTCGCTCCCGGGAGACACACCCGCGTCCTTCCTCGCCAACGCAACCGCGTTCTCCAACCACTCGCTCTACGGAACCCTCGCCGTCAATGTCCTCATCGACCCGGCCACGATGAAGGCCCACCGGCCTGTCCTCGACCAAGCCGTCCAGGACCTCCTATACGGAACCATTGCCGTGAACAGCTGGGTCGGCCACGCCTACGGATTTCCCCGCATTCCGTGGGGTGGGTTCCCCGGCGCCACGCTCCGCAATGTCGA
>JAUVPA010000041.1 GCA_030598905.1 Acidimicrobiia bacterium | reverse complement strand
CACACCCGAGGAAGCGGATTCTGATCTCGAGATCCTGCGCTATTGGCAGCAGGTGGCGTTGCGAAAAGTGGGCCGGCGGCTGTTCTTTGCTTCCGACGAGATGTACCTGAGGGCCGGGGCGATGGTGCCGGAGGCGGAGGACTACGAGGGTTTTGCCCAACACGAAAACGGCATTGGCATGGTGAGGGTGCTCTATGACGAGATCCAACGGATCGAGGCGGGACGCGCCTCCGATCTTCCCGAGATCACGGGGGAGTGGAGGTCGGTTCCTGCTGCTCCGTTCGAGGGATACCGCGCCGAGCGCCACCCGGGGGATGATCCGCGTAGCCGGCCCGGCCCAGCAGTTGTTGTCACAGGTGTGTACGGTGCCGCCGCCTTGCGGCCCGTTCTCGGAAGACTCGAGGATCTCGCCGGACGGGAGCTTCGACTCCTCGAAGTCACGAACTCCTTCTTCGGCGGCAACACGGCAGTGGCGGGCCTTCTGGTCGGCGAAGACGTGCGAAATGCGATCGGGGCGGACGAAGGTCCTGTCGGCATGTATGTGTTGCCCGACGTGGCCCTCTCGGGAGATGTCTTTCTCGACGACGTCGCACTGTCGTCCGTTGTCGAAGCGGCGGGAGCGCCTGTCGTTGCAGCTGCTGCGACGGCGCATGGTCTCCTCGATGCGGTGGCGGCATGAGCGGCCTTCCGATCGTCGCCGTCGTCGGCCGCCCCAACGTCGGCAAGTCAACCCTCGTCAATCGCCTCGTGCGACGAAGGGCGGCGGTGGTCGACGAACGATCGGGCGTGACTCGTGACCGCAGGGAGTTCACGGCCGAATGGAGTGGGAGGGAGTTCCTCGTCGTCGATACCGGCGGATGGGAGTTCCAACCCGAGGACGGCATCACGGTCGGGATCCGTGAGCAAGCCGAGATCGCAGTCAAGGCGGCGGATGTGGTCGTTTTCGTTGCCGATGCCACCACCGAAGTCACGGACGATGACGCCGGGGTCGCCCGCATCCTGCAAAAAACCGACACGCCATATGTGTTCGTTGCCAACAAGGCGGATTCGCCGACTGTCGAGCTGAGCACGGACCACTTGTGGGCCCTCGGGCTGGGGGAGCCGATCGCCGTCTCTGCCCTCCACGGGCGAAACACCGGCGACTTCCTGGACCGGCTGGTCGAAACACTTCCCGAACCGACCGATCCGATTGAGGAGAAGGAGCTGTTGCCTCAGCTCGCCATCATCGGCCGACCCAACGTCGGCAAATCGACACTCCTCAACAAGATGGCGGGGGAGGAGCGTGTGCTGGTTTCTGAGATCCCGGGCACGACGAGGGATCCCATCAACCAGGTCGTCGATCTCGATGGTGAGCTGTTCGAGGTGATCGACACGGCGGGTATCAAGCGGCGGACGAAGATCAAGGATGACATCGAGTATTACGCGACGCTGCGTGCTCACGACGTGATCCGCAAGGCAGACGTTGTCCTGATGGTCGTCGACGGAACGAGCGGAGCCACACACCAAGAGCAGCGACTCGCAGAGGAAATCTCGACGGCTGGTGCAGGGCTGGTGATCCTGCTGAACAAGTGGGACACCGTGAGCGAGGACGAGCGACTCCACACCGAGGACAGTGTCTCCGACCGTCTCGAGTTCGTGTCGTGGGCGCCGGTGCTGCGTCTGTCTGCCAAGACCGGCTCACGACTGCATCGACTGCCGAAAGCGATCCGGTATGTGCTCGAGAATCGGGCGCGGCGCATCCCAACGCCCGATCTCAATCGCCTTCTCACAACGTGGCAGCAAGCCCACCCTCCGCCGGTTCGGAAGGGCAAGCGACCGAGGATCATCTACGCAACTCAGGCGGAAACCGAGCCGCCCACCGTTGTTCTCTTCGTGCGGAGCGGCGACCTCGGGCCCGACTACCTACGCTTCATCGAGAACCGTCTCAGAGACGCGTACGACTTCACGGGGAGCCCGGTGCGAGTCGTTGCTCGTCGGAGGCACAACCGCAGGAGGCAGCTGTGATTGACGGCCCGCTCCATGAGCGATTCCGCAAGGCGGCCGAACGAGCCGTCTCCGGCGGGCCGGAGAGATACCACGAGCGTCTCAGCGAACAGGGAAAGCTCTTTGTGCGGGATCGGGTCGCGTTGCTCTGCGACGAAGAGAGCTTCGTCGAGGACGGCCTCCTCGCCAACGCATCGGAACAGGACTTGGCCGCCGACGCCGTTGTCACCGGTAGAGGCCGCGTGGATGGGAGACCCGTTGTGGTGATCGCAAACGATCCCACGGTGAAGGCGGGATCGTGGGGACGTTTGACGGTGGAGAAGATCATCCGCGCTCTCGAGTCGGCGTACACCGAGATGCTGCCGGTGTTCTACCTCGTCGACTCAGCCGGCGCCCGCATCACCGACCAGGTTGATCTGTTTCCCGGAAGGCGAGGGGCGGGGAAGATCTTCTGGAATCAGATTCGCCTCTCCGGTCGCGTTCCCCAAATCTGCTGTCTCCTCGGTCCGTCGGCGGCCGGTGGTGCGTACATCCCCTCATTCTGTGATGTCGTGATCATGGTGGAAGGCAGAGCGTCGATGTACCTCGGCTCACCACGGATGGCCCAAATGGTGATCGGCGAAGAGACCACTCTCGAAGAGATGGGCGGAGCGCGGATGCATTGTGAGGTGTCCGGCTGCGGCGACGCCCTGGTTTCCTCGGATGAGCAGGCCATCTCGTGGGCGAAGACCTACTTCTCGTATGTCGCCGACCACTTCCGCGTCTACCCGCCTGAGTATCGGCCGGAGGGACCCACCAAAGGCACGGACCCGGCTCAGGTGCTCCCCGACGATTCGGGCGCCGTCTACGACATGACGGACTTCTTGCGCGGCATCGTCGACGACGGCTCCCTCTTCGAGGTCAAGGAGCTGTTTGCTCGCGAGGTCGTGACGGCGTTTGCCCGCCTGGACGGCAAACCGGTGGGGATAATCGCGTCACAACCCAACCACCTCGGCGGAGTCCTCTTTGTTGACTCGGCAGACAAGGCGGCTCGTTTCACGTGGCTCTGCGACGCTTTCAACATCCCGCTCGTCTTCTTCGCCGACGTGCCCGGATTCATGATCGGAACCGAGGTCGAGCGGCAAGGCATCATCCGTGCCGGGGCGAAGATGCTCACCGCGATCGCCGAGGCCACGGTGCCGCGCGTCTCTGTGATCGTCCGCAAGGCGTATGGAGCAGGCCTCTACGCGTTCTCCGGGCCCGGGTTCATGCCGGATGCGACCCTGGTCCTCCCCACGGCCGAGATCGCCGTCATGGGACCCGAGGCTGCCGTGAACGCCGTCTATTACAACAAGATCCAGGAGCTCCCCGAAGACGAACGTGAGGCGTTCGTTGCGGATCGGCGCGACGAGTACAACGCAGATGTTGACTTGCTTCGCCTGTCCTCGGAACTGGTGATTGATGCGGTTCTCCAGCCCGAAGATCTACGAGGTGAACTCATCGCACGGCTTGCATTCGCCGCACGCAAGAGCCGAGAGTTCTCAGAGCGCCGCCACGGCGTGCCACCCGTCTGATCACCGATGGGCGATCCTCCGAGTGACGAGTTCGTCGGCGCGGACGAGACGGCCGAGTCTCGGGCAAAGGTCCCGATCTCGTTCATTCTGCTCGTCGGTGCCGCCGCTATCTACGTGATACTGAGACTCATCCAGATGGGCGGATGGCTGATCGATTGGTTGACCGGCTGAGTGCACGACGCAACCGGTTCTCGGCAGCGTCACGGCTCGATGCTCCAATCGCGACGAGAAGGTCGGCGGCGGCCTCGCTGAGGCGGGGATCGATTGGCGTCGTCGGATCGTCGATCTCAGCTGTGAGGATCCTCACTGCCGCCTCCTGGAGCGCCCTGTCTGGACCGGGTCGCCGCTCGACCTGGGTGATTACGTAGACGCCGAGGATGATCAGGGGCGTCAGGACGACAGCACCTTCGATGAAGCCGATCGACTCGCCGTCGATGCGCGCCGCACCGAGGAATGCTGCCGAGACGATGAGGGCCACACCGGCGAAGGTCACCGTCGCCAGGGGATCGGGACCGAGCGGGCCGCGACGCTTCATGGGCTAACGGTACTCGCAGGGGAGGAATGCCCGGTCGGTCAGACAGCTCGGTTCAGTGACCGATGCCGGGCCTCCTAACGCGACGCGGTCCCCTCTACATCAGTGAACCCTCGTTCCACGATACGTCGGACCGACGCTCGGGTTTCGTCATCACAGAATGCAACATCGACAGCGCGCAGCGTGACCGAGCGGAGATCGTCGATGGTGAAGCCGTAGTGCTCATGGAGCAGCTCCATTTCGCGGGTCATGGACGTGTCTGCGATCAGTCGGCTATCGGTGTTGATCGTGATGGGGAGGCCACTGGCGTGGAACACGCCCACAGGATGATCGCCCGCGGCTAGCCCATGAAGATGAATGCCAGCCCGCGGGCAGATCTCCAATGGTATTGCACGATCTCGAACGAGCCTTGCCGTCGGTCCAAGCTGCGCTTCACCATCATCGGTCATTTCGATGTCATCGATCAGTCGGTGTGCGACGCCGACGCGGCGTGCGCCGCAGAGCTCTATCGCCTCTGCGATCGAGTCTGGACCGGACTCGTCACCGGCGTGGAGGGTGACGGGAATGTCAGCCTCGTGGGCCACACGGAGCGCACCCGTGTGATCCAGGTTCGAGAAACCGACTTCTGGCCCGGCAATGTCGAAGCCGACGACTCCTCTGTCTCGATAGTCGATGGCAAGCCTGACCACAGATTCCACGTCTGGTTCGTTTCTCATGGCCGCCAGCACGACACATACGTGAATATCGGCTTCGGAGGCCCCGGCGTTCAGGCCTGCCAGCACAGCATCGATGGCCTGTTTCGCAGAGAGGTCGCCCGCCGTGTGCCGGAGCGGGGCGAATCGCGTCTCGGCGTATACCACACCGTCTCTCGCCAGGTCCTCGGCAGCTTCTTTGCCGACTCGCTGCAGCGCCGATGTTGTTTGCGTGACCGCAATCACTTGTTTGACGGCCCAGAGGATCTTCTCGATGGAACCGGCGCTGCCGCGGGTGATCCAGTCGGCTAGGTGTTGGGGATTCGCCGTCGGCAACCGGCGATAACCCGCAACTTTCGCTAACTCCACCAGCGTCGTTGCTCGCAGACCACCGTCGAGGTGATCGTGCAGGAGGACCTTGGGAAGCGACCCGAAATCAAGCGTCATTGCCCACCCAGCGTATCGGGAAAGCGGCCGACCCCAACGTGGATATAGCCGACCTAGCTACAGTTGGTCGCCAGGTGATTCACCTGGGGATGAGCCACACGCCCTGAGGGGTGTTCCATGATGGGCGGTCGCCGATGAGCGGTATTCCATTGATAGCGCAGGGCTCGACTGTCCCGAGTGCCGATCTGCTCTGGGTCCTGACGGCAGCCGTCTTAGTTTTCCTCATGCAGGCGGGGTTCCTCGCTCTCGAGGCAGGTCTGACTCGGACGAAGAACAACGTCAACGTGGCCATCAAGAATTTGGCGGATTTTGGCGTCGCCACGTTCATGTTCTGGCTATTCGGGTTCGCCATCATGTTCGGTGGGACCTTTGGTGGTTGGTTCGGGACAAGCGGCTTTGCTCGGTCCTTTGACGAAGCCGAAGCCTGGCCAGCAGTGTTCTTCATCTTCCAGCTGATGTTCTGCGCCACGGCAGTGACCATCGTGTCTGGAGCTGTCGCCGAACGGCTTCGTTTTGGCGCATACCTCGGTATGGCTGCGCTGGTCGCCGGAGTGACCTATCCGATCTTTGGTCACTGGGCTTGGGCAGGCATCGACGTCGGCGAGTCGATCGGTTGGCTGGCCGAGCTGGGTTTCATCGACTTTGCCGGCTCGACAGTGGTGCACAGCGTGGGAGGGTGGACAGGTTTGGCAATCCTGGTCGTCATCGGAGCGCGCATCGGTCGGTTTCCGAAAGATGGCCCGCCGCGATCGATCCAAGGCAGCAACCTCCCTTTGGCCACCTTGGGCGTCATTTTGCTGTGGGTCGGTTGGCTCGGCTTCAACGGAGGCAGCACTCTGGGCGTCAGCGCCGACTTGGGACGGGTGATCGCCAACACCGTGCTCGCCGGCACCACGGGCCTGCTAGCTGCAATGCTCCTCGGCTACCGGCTCAGCGGACGCCCTGAGATCGGCTACGTCATCAACGGCACACTGGGCGGGCTCGTCGCAATCACCGCCAACGCCTTCGCCGTGACTCCTATCAGCGCCGCAGTGATCGGGGCCATCGGTGGATTGGTCGCGGTCTTTGCCGCGATCCTGCTCGAGAGACTCCGAATCGACGACGCCGTTGGTGCCGTACCCGTGCATCTTGCCGCCGGGATCTGGGGAACCCAGGCCGTCGGCATTTTCGGGGACCACGAGCTGTTGGGCACCGGTCTCAGTCGGATCGAGCAGGTTGGCGTCCAGGCGCTTGGGATCGCGGCTTGCGCCGCTCTCGTGTTCCCGACCACCTACCTCATCGCACATGCGGCCAATCGCATCAGGCCTCTCAGGGTGCCTCCGGAGGCCGAGCACATAGGGCTGAATGTATATGAACACGGGGCTACGTCAGAGCTGTACGACTTTGTCCAGGTGATCGATACCCAGGCCAGGACCGGTGACCTCTCGCTCCGTGCCCAGGTCGAGCCTTTTACCGAGGTTGGCCAGATCGCGACGGGCTACAACACGTTGATCGACAGTCTCGAGGAGACGGAGGCACAGGTCCGCGACTACCAGGACCACCTCGAGGAGATCGTCGACAGTCAGACGGAGGCGTTGCGATCTACGAACGCGAAACTAGGTCTCGCTCTCGAACAGCTCGAGAGCACCGAGACCATCATTGAGCGCTGGACCGTCGATGGGGTGGTTCTCGAAATGAATCAGTTCGGGATCGACCTTTTCGGCTTCGCTGCAGAAGAGGTCATAGGCCGACCTGGCAGCGAGACCTTCCGCCCCTGGAGCGACGCTTGGGAAGCGGCACGGCGGCAGCTCATCGCGAACCCCCACGAGAGCCTGGTCTGCGAGCTCGAGTGTCGCAAACTTGACGGAACGCCCGTCTGGGTGGCGTGGCGCGATCGCCCCATCGTCGACGAAAACAACAACGTCACAGAGGTCATCAGCATCGGCTTCGACATCACGGAGCGGCGGGAGATGGAGATGCAGCTGGCTAAGGCCAAGGATCGGATGGAGAGCGAACTCAACATCGGCCGCGACATCCAGATGAGCATGCTGCCGCTTGACTTCCCGGAGCGGCCCGAGTTTTCGATCTACGCCACGCTAGAACCGGCTCGCGAGGTCGGAGGCGACTTCTACGATTTCTTCTTCATCGACGAGCATCACCTGTGCTTCTGCGTCGGCGACGTCTCCGACAAGGGGGTCGCGGCCGCGCTCTTCATGGCGGTCACCAAGACGCTGATCAAATCGTACGCTTCGTCCGACACGTCACCGGCCAGCATTCTCACGGCTGTCAACGTGGATCTGAATGTCAACAATGACACGTCCATGTTCGTGACAATCTTCCTGTGCATCATCGATCTGCGGTCCGGAAGAGTGGTGTACACCAACGCCGGGCACAATCCGCCATACATCGTTGAGGGAGGTGGTGAGCTGATCACGCTCGACGAGCGACACGGCCCCGTCACAGGAGCGATCGAAGGAATAGCCTATCGAGAGGGGTCGAGGCAGCTCAGCGCCGGCGATTGCATGATCCTCTTCACGGACGGGGTGACCGAGGCGATGGACCCGGCGGAGCAGCTCTATTCGGAAGAGAGACTCGAGTCGCTCCTCAAACGGTCCCGGATGGTTGACACGGAAGAGGCGGTCGAACTCGTCTTCGATGCCGTCGCCGAGCATCGGAGTACGGCAGAGCAGTCTGACGACATCACGGTCCTTGCCTTCTCCCTGAAAGGAACAGAGGCTGTGCAGTCGCACCGGATTGCCCTGGCGATGAACAACAACATCGACGAGATCGAGTCAGTCGCCGCCGAGTTTGAGGCTTTCGCCGAACTCCATGGACTCGAAGAAGCCGTCCGGCGGTCTGTGTTGCTGGCTCTCGACGAACTGCTCAACAACATCGTCTCCTACGCCTATGAAAGCGACGGCGACCACCAGATAGAGGTCGACGTAGAACTGGCTCCACACAGACTCGTGATGACGTTCAGCGATGACGGCGTCCCCTTCAACCCGTTCGGCATGGAGAGGCCGGATATTCATGCTTCAATCGAGGAGCGCAGAATCGGAGGCTTAGGGATCCATCTCGTGAGAACGATCATGGACGAGTTCGACTACAGCCGCCGGGCTGGCCGAAACGTAGTAACCGTCATGAAGGATCTGACAGCTGATGGCAGCGAAGGAGCGGATGTATGAACGTCACAAACGATGAGCGCGAGAACGCGACCATCGCCCACTTCGAGGGGAACCTCAACACGGGCACCGCTCCCGAAGCGCAAGCTCACCTCGACGCGCTCGTGGATGCCGGCAATTCTGTCATCATCGTCGACCTCAGTGGCGTCGATTTTGTCTCGAGCGCGGGGCTGAGAGTCCTCTTGGCTACTGCAAAGAGGATGAGCCCGGCCGGCGTGGTTCGGCTGTGCGGGCTCAACCCATCGGTACAAGAAGTGTTTGACGTTTCAGGCTTCAGCACAATCTTCTCCATCTTCGACGACGAAACAGCGGCTCTCACAGGTTGACGTAGTGGTCATCTCGGACCCTGACGCTCATCCTCGCCCGTCATGGGACGTCGCGCTTGGAATCCTTGGCCTGGTGTCGGTTTTCCTCGTCACTACAGAATTCGCGTTCGTTCACGAACCTCGGCTGAGCACGTCTTTGATCATCTACGGCATCGATGCAGTGTTCCTAGCAGACCTTTGGTTCGGATCCCGCAGGTCCCGCCGGCTGGCCAGCGAAGAGCAGGGCTACACCGATCGCGTCGGGTCTCGCTACTCGAGGCGTCGCCTATCGATCATTCTGCTGGGAACCCTCCCGATCGACATTCTCTTCTTCGCTGCAACTGCAATGCCGTGGGGAATTTCGCTAGTCCTATGGGTCCGACTCCTGCGCGTTATCAGGGTGGAGATGGTGTTCGCGGTCCTCCGTCGGGCGGAGCGAAGGGCATCGACAAACACCGCAATGGTTCGGGTAGTCCGACTGTTCGTTGTGGCGGGCGTCGTGCTGCACCTCCTCGCCTGCATCTGGTATCTCATGGCCTTTGTCGGCGACTTCCCGGAAGACTCTTGGCCGGTACGAGTCGGAGTCGTAGGCGAAGGAGGTGGGATGGCCTACCTGCTGTCGCTCTACTGGGTCGTTGTCACCACCACGACAGTCGGATTCGGTGACATCGTGCCGAAGAGCACAGAGGAGTACATCTTCTCGCTCTTTGCCATCATCATCGGCGCGTCCCTGTTCGCGTACTTCATCGCGACCGGTGCCTCGCTACTGAGCACGCTCAATATGTCGAAGGCTGCCTTTTGGAGCCGTGTCGATACTGTCGAGAGCTATCTGAGGTCTCGGAAAGTCGACCCACAAGTCGGTATCGAGGTCCGGAGGTACTACGAATACCTGTGGGACCGTCATCGAGGGTTGGGCGTGCAATCGCTGCTGGGCGATCTCCCTGCATCCCTCCGCGTGCAGGTGCAGTCGGAGCTCATGCGTGACCTTCTACCGCAGATACCGATCTTCAGCATGTCGCCCCGTCCTCTGCGTGAAGAGCTTCTCGCGTCGCTAACACCGATGGTCATTCATCCTGGCGGCTACGTCGTCAGGAGTGGAGAGGTCGCCGACGGCATCTATTTCATCGCAGACGGGCAGGTGGAAGTGGTCTCGCCAGACGACGACCGGGTCTATGCCACTCTCAGCGCGGGGGCGTACTTTGGAGATCTGACGTTGCTGCTCGGCGAGCGCCGGTCGGCATCCGTTCGT
>JAUVPA010000042.1 GCA_030598905.1 Acidimicrobiia bacterium | reverse complement strand
TCGTACGGGACTTCGGGGATGAGGATCACGTCCGCCCCGCCGGCGAGACCCGATCCGAGGGTCAGCCAACCGGTGTTGTGGCCCATGATCTCAACCACGATGATCCGGTGGTGAGAATGGGCGGTTGAGTGAAGACGGTCGATGGCCTCGGTGGCGATGCCGAGCGCGGTGTCGAAGCCGAAGCTGGCGTCGGTGCCCCACACATCGTTGTCGATGGTCTTGGGGAGAGTGATGACGGGAAGTCCGCGGTCGGCCAGTCGCTTGGCGTTCTGCTGGGTGCCGCCTCCTCCGATGCAAACGAGCGCATCGAGGTGGTGCCGTTCGACGGTTTCGACAATGGCGTCGGTCATGTCCATAACCTGGCCCCCGACGTCCATCTTGTGTGGCTTGTCCCGCGAGGTACCGAGGACCGTTCCGCCGACGGTGAGGATTCCCGACAGCGACGTACCGTCGAGACGGACGAATCGGTCCTGCATCAGCCCACGAAACCCGTCCCGGAATCCGAGGACGTTCATCCCGTGAGCCCGGATGGCGGCCTTGCCGATTCCACGAATGGCGGCGTTCAAACCCGGCGAGTCGCCACCTGCGGTCAGGATACCGATGCTTTTGGCCACGATGTTGATGGTATACGCGTCCGTGAGAGTGGCGACCTGCGGCTTAAGTAGGGTGCTCCTGTGCTGCTGGAGAGGGATGGGGAACTCACGTTGCTGGCTCAGCTCCTGGCCGACACACAGTCGTCCGGGGGCAAGGTCGTCCTCCTGAGAGGCGAAGCTGGAATCGGCAAGAGTGCTCTCGTGCGGGAGTTCGTCGCGGCGCATGCCGACGAGGCGTTCGTTCTCTTGGGGTCGTGCGACGATTTGTTGACCCCCCAGCCGTTGGGACCTCTTTGGGATATCGCCCGAGAGGAACCGGCACTTGGCGAGCCATTGGAAAGGGGTGACCGAGCCCAGGTGCTGGCTGGTGTCTTGGACCTGCTTTCGCGATCGCTGCGATCAACCATATTGGTGATCGAGGACACGCATTGGGCGGACGAAGCCACCCTTGACGCGATCAGATACATCGGAAGGCGGATGGCTGCGACCAATGGTCTGCTCCTTCTCACATACCGTGACGGTGATGTCGACTACGACCATCCGCTGCGGGGAGTGATCGGCGACCTTCCCCCGGACAGTGTGGTGAGACTGCAGCTCGCAGGGCTTTCCCTCTTGGGCGTCGCCTCGATCGTCGAGGACACCGCTCTGGATCCGGAGGACGTCTTGGCGGCTACCGACGGCAACCCATTTCTCACAACGGAAGTGGCTGCAACCGGTGGAGATGCCGTGCCCGCCTCGGTTCAGGAGTCGGTCATGGCCAGAGTGCAGAAGCTGTCTCCTGGGGCCCACCAGATTGTGGAGACGCTGTCGGTGATTCCCGAGCGGGTACCGATGTCGGTTGTTCTCCGTATGGCCGACGAAGCGGAGAACCGGCTCGATGAATGTGATCGGCGAGGGCTTATCGAGATCGAAGAGGACTTCGTCGCCTTCCGCCACGAATTGATTCGGCAGGCAGTCGAGGCGTCATTGACGAAGACTGAGAGGGTGGCTCTCAACCGGAAGGTGCTGGACGATCTCCCTCCCGAGACCGATCCGGCCCGTCTGGTTCATCACGCCCGTGAAGCCGGAGACCGCGACCGGCTGGTCGAGCTTGCTCCCCGAGCGGCTCGTGCGGCCATGGTCGTTGAGAGTCATCGGGAGGCCCTTGATCACTTCCGTCAACTGGCCCCCCACCTCGACCGCCTCGACCCAGATGACCTTGGCCGCATCCTCGATGACTGGGCGGGCGAGGAGCACCTCGGCGACAACGTCGAGGAAGCGATCCGTCTCAATGAACTTGCCGTCCTCCACTACCGAGAGGTCGGTGACAGCAGGGCAGAGTCGGTGGCTCTCGCTCAAGGGTCCCTGCTCGCTGAGACGGCCGGACAACGGGGTCGAGCGGAAGCGCTCGCCCGTCAATCGGTGGACGTCCTCGGGCCAGACCCGGACGGCTCGGATCTGGCCAGAGCGCTCGAGAGCCACGTATACCTTGCAATGATGGCAGGCGATTTCGCCGCAACGCTGGAACTGGTCGAACGAACTCTCAAAGCGGCTGGGCGCGACATCGAGGATCGGATCATCATTCGCTCCCTCAACCACAAAGGAATTGCAGGCGGCATCGCCGACTATCCACATGGTCGGGCAAGCCTCGGTGAGGCGAGGGACCGAGCCGCAATGGCGGGCTTGTGGTACGAAGAGAGTCGAGCGTTGACCAACGACGCGTGGCTGGCCGCAGAATTTCGCGATCTCGCCACCGCGTCGGACTACGCGCAAAGGTCAATCGACACCGCGAGCCGCCATGAGCTGGAAAACATGGAGAGCTACGCGACGGCGATCTATTCGAGGATCCTGGAGCTCAAAGGCGAATGGAGCGAAGCCGAGGACCTGGCGCGTGACCAACTCGATCGTCCTGCAATCAACCAGATGACGGCTCTTCCCACGTTGGGAGCGATCGAAGCCAGAAAGGGTCGAGACACCGCTCTGGCAATACTCACGAAGTCGTGGGACATGGCCATCGTTGCCGGTGAGTTTCAGCGTCTCGCGCCGACCATCATCGCGATTGGTGAACATGCCTGGATTTCGGGGGATTTGGTCGTCTCGCTTGCCGACATGGCACAAGTCATGGAGAACGGGCTCGACATTGGCTTCAGGTGGTCCCCGGGGGCAATCGCGTTTTGGATGTGGAAGCTCGGCGGCCTGGCGCGAACCCCCGGGGGAATCGCCGAACCGTACCGGCTGATCATTGAAGGACACCCGATGGCCGCCGCTGAACTGTGGTCTGGCATTGGATGCCCTTATGAGAGGGCACTCGCGCTGGCTCACGGCGCCGCGAGTGCTCAGATGGAGGCCCTCGACTCACTCGAGAAGCTGGGAGCGGTTGCGGTCGCGGCCAAACTACGAAAGGCGATGAGAAACCGGGGGATATCGGTGCCCCGTGGCAAGGGTCGAAGCACGAAGGCCCACCCTGCTGGACTCACCGCCCGCCAAGCAGAGGTTCTGTCTCTCCTGGCAGAAGGACTTTCAAACGGCGAGATCGCCGATCGATTGTTTCTGTCACCGAGGACCGTCGAGCATCACGTCGCGGCTGTGCTCAGCAAGCTCGACGTCTCGACGCGGGACGAAGCGGTCGCCGCGGCGTCAGCGGAGGGCTTGTTGCCGATTGAATGAGTGAAGAGGGTGTAATCGCAGACCTCGGCATCCGTGTGGTTCGTCGTCTGGTGGGCGCACATCCCGTTCAGGTGTGACAGAATGCCCTCACCAGAGAAAGGAGGTGGTCCGAAGCATGCATTTAGGTTTGAGGACACTGGAGGTGTCCAAGAGCTAGCTGGATGTCGCTGACCTCTCTGGCTGGCGAATTCACCTTGGACACTGAGGACCTGGGGTCCGCGAGAAGTCCACTCGCGGCATCGGATACCGATGAAGTGCCCCGGGTCCTTTCGCGTCCGCGTAGCCTGATCCTTTGTGACGGTCGAATACTCCCTCCGCGAGTACGACGAGGCGGATTACGACGCCATGGTGGTGATCCGCAGGGCCATCGAGCCCTACGCCTTCACCTCGGTTGTCGGCATGCGCGAATGGGATGAGATTCAGCGTGCCGCCGGGCGTCTCTCGGTTCGATGGGAGGCTCGGATGAATGGTGCACTTGTTGGTTTCGGGTACGTCGGAGAGGTGGGATCGCTGCCGCCCGATGTGCGCTGGATCTACCTGGCCGTACATCCGGATAACCAAGGCCTCGGCATCGGACGCACGCTTCTGGAGCGATGCGAAGGCACCGGTCGCGATAACGGCGGCACCGCGTTCATGAGCGGAGCTCCCGAGACTTTGCCTCGGTTGATCGAATTCCTCGAAGCAGCCGGATATGTGGAGATCGATCGTGCGTGGCGTTCAACACTCGATCTTTCGACCTTCCAGATCGGCGACTGGTCCGGAACCCTTCGAGAAGTCGACGAGGCGGGGATCACGATTCTGTCGGCTGGCGAGCTGCGCGACAGCGATCCCGAATGGGACCGAAAGCTCTACGACCTCTATGTGGCGTTGGAAAGAGACATCCCATTTGCCCTCGATCTCCGCGATGTGTCTTTCGAGGACTTCACAAAACTGACCCTGGAATCAGATCACGCCCTGCTCGACGGCTTCCTGGTAGCGCTGGACGGCCACGACTACGTCGGTCTCACTCAGCCGACACGAGTGGAAAACGTCAACGATGCGGTCGCCCAGGAGCTCACCGGAACGAGACGGAGCCATCGGGGCCGAGGCATCGCGATTGCGCTCAAGGCGAGATCCGCGGCATGGGCACAGGACCGTGGATACCAGTCGATCCGGACATACAACAGCGAATCGAACGGTCCGATGCTGGCGGTCAATTCGAAGCTGGGCTTCACGCGTGAGCATGGCCACGTCGAACTGCTCAAGAAGCTCGAGCAATAACATCCGGCCATGGTGACTCTCGAAACGCCCCACATCGCTTCCGAGATCGGCAGGCTCCGGACCGTCATCGTCCACCGACCCGGGCTCGAGATCTCGAGGATCACACCGGACAACAAAGAAGCGCTCCTCTTTGACGACCTGCTGTGGCTCGAGCGCGCCCAAGACGAGCACGATCGGTTTGCCGAGCTCCTGCGGGGACGGGGTGCCGAGGTTCTCTATTTCCACGAGCTCCTCGAGGACTGCCTGCGAGACGAAGGCCTGCGCACTGCGCTCGTGCGCGCCGTATTCACACCAGCGCGATGCGGGCCGAGAGTTGCGGAGTACCTCGGGGATATTCTCCTCGACCAGCCCATCGAACGAGTGCGCGACGTCCTCATCGGTGGCGTGTTGGAGAGTGAGCTCGCCGACTGGGGTGTCGACTCGGTTTTCGCCGGGGTAGTCGCCGATCGATTCCACTACGTGTTGCGTCCCCTGCCGAACCTCCTGTTCATGCGCGACAACGCGGCCTGGGTGGGACCAGGCCTCATCCGATCGGTTTTGGCCTATCCGGCCCGGGAACTCGAGTCTTTGTACGTCGAAACCGTGTACCAGCATCATCCCCGTTTTGCCGACGCCGGCTATCCGGTCTGGTACGGGGCCGAACCCGAGGACCGATTTCCAGCGACGATCGAAGGGGGAGATGTTCTCGTCCTCTCGGATCGCGTGCTGATGATCGGTCTTGGAGAACGGACCTCGCCGGCTGCGGTCGAGTTGTTGGCGCGCCGGGTCTTCGAGTCATCCGCCGTCGATCGCATTTTGACTGTTCACCTGCGCAAACACCGATCCGTGATGCATCTCGACACCGTGTTCACGATGGTGGACCGCGGTAAATTCAACGTCTTCCCTGGTCTACTCGAACAAGCTGACGTTCACGTGCTCAAGCCCGGAGTAACGCGGCCCGTCGAGGCCGAGCACCACGCCGACCTCGGTGTTGCGTTGCGCGATTCCCTCGACGGTGATGAGCCCGAGTTCATCCCGACAGGGGGAGACGCCATCGGACGCCTCCGCGAACAGTGGGACGACGGCAACAACACCCTCGCCCTCGCCCCCGGTGTCGTAGTCGGCTATCAACGCAACCAACAGACCAATGGGCGGCTCCGCGACCATGGCATCGAGGTTCTGGAGCTCGACGCCTCCGAGCTAGGCCGTGGTCGCGGCGGGAGCCGTTGTATGACACAGCCGATTGCTCGCGATGCCATTGACTGAGTCGAGGCGAGTGAATGGCGGGCGCCGTTAGCCTCGCCGACCGATGCCACTCGTAGAGGTTCACGACCTCGTCAAGGTCTACGGCAAGGACGTTCGCGCCGTCGACGGTGTGTCGTTCGAGGTGAATGCAGGCGAGGTTTTCGGATTCCTCGGCCCGAACGGAGCGGGTAAGACCACCACCATCCGTGTCCTCGTTACGCGTCTCGAACCGACCGGGGGCACAGCCTTCGTCGATGGGATCGACGTCACCAGCGATCCCAACGAGGTCCGGCGGCGAATCGGATATGCCGCTCAGTTCATCGGTGTCGATGACGACTTGACCGGTGGCGAGACCCTCGTTCTTCAGGGTCGCCTCCACGGCATGTCGACCAAGGCAGCGGTTGCCCAGGCCGACCTCCTTCTCGAGGTGATCGATCTGACCGACGCCGCAGGGCGTCGTGCCGGCACCTACTCGGGGGGAATGCGTCGCAGGCTGGACCTGGCTCAAGCTCTCGTTCACAAGCCGCGGCTGCTCTTTCTCGACGAGCCGACGACCGGCCTCGACCCGCAAAACCGTCGAGCCCTCTGGGAATATCTGAGGAGCCTCAACGAAGATGGGGTGACGATCTTTCTCACGACTCAGTATCTGGAAGAGGCGGACGCGCTGGTCCACCGTCTCGCCATCATCGACCACGGCTTGATCGTCGCGGAAGGGACGCCGGGCGAATTGAAGGCGGGAATCGGCGGGGATGCTATCACCGTCACACTGCACGCCGATGCCTCGCTGCAGGAGATCGCCGATGTCGAGGCGGTGTTGAGGGGTCTCGACGCGGCCCACGACGTGCGGGCGTTCGATCACTCGGTGGCCGTCTATGTCACCGACGGCGGCTCGCGAATCGCCTCCGTCGTCCGTGCCCTCGACGAAGCCGGCGTGAACCCGGCACGGCTTGAATTGTCCGAGCCCACTCTCGACGAGGTATTCCTGCAACACACTGGCGAGCGATTGAGGGTCGAAGAGGTCAAGCAGCAACGCAGGACGGCGATGGGGAGAAGGCGTCGATCGTGACCGCCCTAGTCGACTCCCTGACTCTCTGGCGGCGCAATACGCTCAAGACGATCCGTGTGCCCACGGTCCTGTTCTTTGCTTTGTTTCAGCCGCTCCTGTTCCTGTTCCTCTTCAGCCAGGTCTTCGGCTCGCTTGCCAACCTGCCCGGATTTCAATACGACAGCTACTTGCAGTTCCTCGTCCCGTCGATTGTTGCGCTGACCGCGCTCAACTCGGCCTTCTCATCCGGCATGAGCACCGTCACCGACATGGAAGACGGGTTGATGGACAAGTTCCTGATCGCTCCGATTCACCGGCTCTCCATCATGGCCGGACGCATCTTTGCGGACGGCAGCCGCATCATGGTGCAGGCTCTGTTGATTATCGGCATCTCGCTGCTGATGGGAACCACCTACGCCACCGGTGTCCTGGGCATCGTCGTGATCATCCTCCTGGCCGCGCTGTTCGGGATGGCGTGGGCGGGCCTTTCCAACATCATCGCTCTGCGGACCGGAAACGCCGAGGCAACGATGATCGTGGGCATCACGATCACGTTCCCGATCCTCTTTCTCTCGACGGCCTTCATGCCGGCCTTTTTGCTGCCGGCCTGGCTCGAGAACGTGGCCAAGCTCAACCCGATCACCTATTTGGTCGAGGCGATTCGTTCCCTCGTCAACGACGGATGGATCTGGTCTGACGTGATGCAGGCGCTGCTCGTGATCTTGTTGCTGGGGGCGATCATGCTCACCGGCGCCGTTCGTGCCTTCCGCAAAGCGGTGTCGTGAAGCTGCAAACCGTCCTCACGTACTCGACGCGGGGCGATGCCGAGGTGGGCAGAGTTGTGCTCGACGCTGGCGGCGTTCGCGCCCTCGTGATGGCCGACGACGAGGGCGGTCTCAATCCCGGTTTCTACCGCGATTACGGAGTCAGGCTTGTCGTCGACGGCGACGATCTCGCATCGGCCCGAGTGCTTCTCGGCATCATCGTTCTCGATCCGCAAATCGTGGCAGCCGTTCGTCAGCACGCCCGTTTCTGTACACCAAACGAGGCTTGCGGACTGCTCGCCCTCGACGCCTCAGGTGCGGTGCGGATGGTGTATTGCTGCACCAACACCGACGAGTCCCCCCGACTCTTCACAATCGATCCTGAGGAGCACTTCCGAGCGATGGGTCACGCTGAGAGCAACGGATGGGAGATCGCTGGGGCGTTCCACAGTCATCCCGATGCCGAAGCCCGACCATCGCGAACCGACATCGACCGCTGGGCAGATCCGACGTGGATTCATCTCATCGTGGGATCGAAGGGGGAGGTACGTGGCTATCGAATGGTCGACGGAAGTGTTGACGAGCTAAATGTGGAGGTCCATGGGTAGGCTCTTTTTGCCCATGGATCCGTCCACCCAGAGCTCCTGGAGTGCCCGATGAAGCTGACCGTGCTCGGGAGCAGCGGAAGCTCGCCGACTCGGATCAATCCAGCTTCGGGCTACCTCGTCGAGGGCGGCGGTGAGACAGTGTGGATGGACGCCGGCCCCGGCACCTTCATGGAACTCGGCTCTCACATGGACCCAGGCAAGCTCTCGGCGGTGGTGATCAGCCACATCCACGTCGACCACTCGTCCGATCTCTTCGCCCTCTACAGCTATCTCGCCTACGGGCCCGGTGGCGACTATCCGATCCCGGTCTACGTGCCGGTCGAGGCCCGCATCCAGCTCACCGAGTACGCACGAGGCACTCAGGAGGACGTGTTTCACCGTGTGCTGGAACTGCACACGGTTGGGTCCGGCGACAAGGCCGAGATCGGAGATCTGACTCTGACCTTCGGAGATGCTCAGCACACGGTTCCCGCGCTCGTGACGACCGTCGAGGAAAACGGGCGATCGCTCGTGTACTCGGGAGACACCGGCCCCGGCGGTGACTTGGCCGCTGCCGCACAGGGCTGCGACGTGCTGCTCTGCGAGGCCTCATACGAGGGCGATCGGACCCCGGATCTCTGGGACGGCCATTTGACCGCCACAGAGGTGGGGCATCTGGCATCTGCTGCCGAAGCGACCGAGCTGATCGTCACACATCTTCGGGCAACCCAGGACCGCGATCGGACGGCACAAGAGGCCGCCGAGGCTTACGGTCGAGATGTCGCGGTGGCGTGGTGTCGCGACGTGTACGAGATCTGATCGCGCCGAGAGGGCTGAATGCGGACCGACCGGAAACCCAGCGAGCTGAGGCCTGTGCTCATCGAGCGCGGGTTCACCAAGATGACGCCCGGATCGGTGTTGATGCACATGGGTGAAACACGCGTTCTGTGCACCATCTCGATCGACTTCGATGTTCCTCCCTGGATGCGCGATTTGGGTGAGGGTTGGGTAACGGCCGAATACTCGATGCTTCCCGGTTCGAGTCGGGAGAGGGTCCGGCGCAGCTCAATCTCCGGGGGAAGGACAAAAGAGATTCAACGGTTGATCGGCCGGTCACTTCGTGCGGTGGTCGATCTCGCCGCGATGCCTGAGACAACGGCGCGAGTGGACTGCGACGTGCTTCAGGCGGACGGCGGCACAAGGACTGCTTCGATCACCGGTGCTTGGGTCGCCCTGGCCGACGCGTTCGACCACCTGGTGGCAGAGGGGCGTCTCGAGCGGTCGCCCATCGTCGACCATGTCGCCGCGGTCTCGGCGGGGATATTCGGTGACGTCGTACTGCTCGACCTGGACTACCAGGAGGACGTCGCGGCCGATGTTGATGCCAACGTGGTCATGACGGGCTCCGGCAAGCTGGTCGAGGTGCAGGGCACGGCGGAGGGTGATCCTTTCGAGAGATCCCAGCTCGATGAGCTTCTCGACCTCACCGCAGAGGGAATCGGTCGGCTCGTCGAGGAGCAACAGACGGCCCGTCGGGACTGATCGCGTGCGCCGGGTGGTCGTCGCCTCGAAGAATCCCGACAAGATTGCCGAGGTAGAGGCCGTCCTGACCGGGTTGGGGGGTTTCGAAGTCGTCCGGGGCCTCGACTGGCCCGCGGTCGACGAAACCGAACCGACACTCGAAGGCAACGCTCTGTTGAAGGCCAAATCGGTGGCCGACGCCACCGGA
>JAUVPA010000020.1 GCA_030598905.1 Acidimicrobiia bacterium | reverse complement strand
GCTTTTGGATGTTTCCTCCGGAGAGGTTCTGAACGGGTGTGTCCAAACTCGGCGTCTTGACGGCGTAGGCGTCGACGAGCTCTTGAGAGTGGTCCGCGATCGCACCGAAGTCGAACAGGCCGCGTCGCACGTATTTCTGGTCGGAGTAATCCGTCAGCATCATGTTCTCCGACACCGTGAACTGGGCAATCGCTCCGTCACGCATCCGCTCCTCGGGAACGTACGCCAGCCCTTCAGTGCGAACGCGCCGCGGAGTCTCATTGGTGACGTCTCGGCCTGCAATGCGGATCGTGCCCGACGTCACTTCTCGAAGCCCGGCGACGGCCTGGGCCAGCTCCGTCTGGCCGTTGCCCGACACACCGGCGATGCCGACGATTTCCCCCGATCTCACAGCAAGATCGAGCTCCCGCACGGCGTGAACCCCTCGATCGTCGTACACCGAGAGCCTCTCGATCTCCAGCGCATAGTCCCCGGGCTCCACCTGGGGTTTGTCCGGAACGAAACTCACCTCACGCCCCACCATCATCTCGGCAAGCCCCTCCCGGGTGGCTGCAGTGACGGGCACCTCACCCGTGACCTTGCCGTGGCGGAGCACGGTGATGCGGTTGCTCAATGCCAGCACCTCGTGCAGTTTGTGCGAGATGAAGATGAGACCCTGGTCGTCGTCGGCCATCCGCCGCAGAGTGACGAAGAGCTGATCGACCTCGTGCGGCGTCAGCACCGCCGTCGGCTCGTCGAGAATCAGCAACCGAGCATCGCGATACAGGGCCTTGATGATTTCCACGCGCTGTCGCTGACCGACCGCCAATTGCCACACGAGCGCGTCGGGGTCAACGGTGAGACCGTATTGCTCGCCGAGCTCCTCGATCTTGGTCGCGACGACGTCGAGGTCGGTCCGAATCCCCCGGCTCGAGGGGAGGCCGAGAGCCACGTTCTCCGCGACCGTCAGCGTCTCGACGAGCATGAAGTGTTGAGGGATCATGCCCACGTTGTGGGCGATAGCGTCGGTCGGGCTGGAGATCTCCACGACCTCGCCGTTGAGAAGGATGGCGCCCTCATCGGCTTGATAGAGGCCGTACAGGATCTTCATCAGAGTGCTCTTGCCGGCGCCGTTTTCTCCCAGCAGCGCATGAACCTCACCGGGGTAGACGTCAAAGTCCACGCGGTCGTTGGCCAAGACGCCCGGGAAGCGCTTGACGATGCTTCGCATCTCGAGCATGGGTACGTCGGTCATTGCTCGGCTCCCGTAGTGACGGCCGAGGGATCACTCCCCCGGCCGTCGGCACTCATGTCAGGGCCTGGTCACGATCGATCCGTCGTTGATACCTTCAACGGCGGCGTCTGCCTTCGCCTTGATGTCGTCGGCGAGATCGAAGTCCTCGTTGTACTCGATCACCAGGCCATCGTTCTCGAAGTCGATCGCGTAGATCTCGCCGCCGAGAGTCCCACGTTCGATGTTGTCGATCATGTCGCCGAGTATGACCTCCCAGTGGTACACCTGGGATGCGACGACGATGTCCGGTGCAAGGCTCGTCTGGTTGGACTGTGTCCCAAACCAGGGCACACCTTCCGTATCGGCTACACCAACGGCACCTACCACCATCTGGGCCGTCCCGGTGAGCACGTCCGCTCCCTGCGAGATGTGTGCGTTGGCCGTCTCCGCAGCAAGTGCGACGTCGCTGAAGGATCCGGTGTAGGTGATGAGTACGTTGGCGTCGGGTTGCTCAGCCACCACACCCAACGCGTACCCATCGACGTACAGCTTGGCGTCACCAACCTCGATCGGACCCACGATGCCAACCGTGTTTGTTGTCGTGAGCGCTCCGCCCACGACGCCCATCACGTAGCCACCCTCGTCTGAAGCTGCCTCATAGGAGTAGACGTTCGCCAGGCCGAATGTGTCGGCAGCAGTTCCCCAGGCAAACGCCGTGTCCGGAAAGTCCGGCGCGATCTCCTGAAGCGAGCCGCCGTACTGCGAGCCGTGTGCGATCACCAGGTCGTAGCCGTCTTCGGCATAACCACGGATGGCGATCGCGGCGTCTTCGACCACGAAGGTTCCGTCGGTGATGGCAACTTCCATGTTGCCGTGTGCGGCCGCGACAGCATTCACCGCGTCGACCATCGACTGCGTGAAGGCGAGGTCGTTCAAAGCCGACGGTGCGACGATCGCTACACGGAACGGCTCCTCCGGGGCCGGCGGTTCGGTTGTTGTTGCCGCTGTTGTGGTCGACTCGCCGCCGTCGGTGGTTGTCGTCGTCTCGGCCTCGGATGTTGTCGTCGTCGCTTCGGTCGTCGTGGTCGTCGTTGTTGCCGCTTCCTCACCGTCGTCACTGTCGTCGTCGTTCGTCAAGATGACGATGACGACGATCAGCAAGACGGCTCCCGCCGCGACTGCGATCCACGGCAACCACTTACGCATGTTGTCGTTCACGTGGTATTCCTCCCTGACCCTGGTCCCGGGCTTACGCTCCGCGAACCTCGTGACGGGCGGATGGTAGGCGCCGTCCACGTCCCGGCCAAAGCGCGAAAAACGCACGAACGAGCGCGAAAACCCGACACGATTCTGGCTTGCGACACATCGTCGAGTGGCCCTACAAAGGGCGTCACTTCCTCCACTTCCCGGTGGCTTTCCCACGTTGGTGCGCGGGTGACCGTGCCCGGAGACGGAAACAGTTGACGTACGACACGCGTGTAATTACAGTCTTGAAGCTCCACAACATGTCGGGTTCAGATCACTTTCGTACCCCAATATGTTGTGGTTGTAGGTAAATCTGTGGACAAGTTTCAACTCGGAGCGATTGTGGCTGAGCTGACCCGAAAACTGTCACAGACACCCGGTAGAAGTACCGGAATGGGAACACCCGGTAGAAGTACCGGAATGGGAACACCCGGTAGAAGTACCGGAATGGGAATTGGCCCACGAGCCAGGCCACAAGGTAGGTAGTAGGCGAGGAGCCCGGGAGGAAGGCACCCATGACGGCAGGTACGACAACCACCGCACGCACAGGACTCGTCATCGAGCGCCGCTTCACGGTCGATGGAACGAGTCCATATGACACGGTGGAGTGGTCGAAGCGCGATTCGCGGATCACCAACCCGGATGGGTCGGTCGTCTTCGAGATGGAGGACGCCGAGATACCTGCCGGCTGGTCGCAGGTCGCCGCCGACATCATGGTCTCGAAGTATTTTCGGAAGGCTGGCGTCCCCCAGACAGACGATGACGGCAACGCCCTCGTCAACGACGACGGGCAACCTGTGTTGGGTCCCGAGCGCTCGGCACGCCAAGTCATCGAGCGGCTCGCCAGCACGTGGCGGTGGTGGGGATCCGAACACGGCTACTTCGCCTCGGACCAGGACGCACAGATCTTCGAAGAAGAGCTCGCCTACATGCTCCTCCACCAGATGGCTGCGCCGAACTCCCCGCAGTGGTTCAACACCGGTCTCCATCATCAGTACGGCATCGAGGGGCCGGCACAGGGTTTTTGGTATGTCGACCCGGAGACGGAGGAGATGACGGTATCTCCGGACTCCTACAGCCGTCCCTCCCCCCACGCCTGCTTCCCTGAAGGCGCCCGTGTGATGACCAAAGAAGGCTTCGCCGCGATTGAAAAGATCGAAGTCGGCGATGTCGTCCTCACTCACAGGGGCCGCTACCGACGCGTCGCAGAAACGATGCAAAGGACGGTCGAAGAAGACCTCGTTCGGATTTCGATTCGAAAGCTGTCAGCAACGGACGTCGTTGCTACTGCCAATCATCCGATCCTGGCCTTGCATCACGGCTCGGAGACACCCGACTGGATACCCGCCGGTCATCTCAAAAAGGGCGACTATGTCGTCATCGCCGATCCTGCGGCCGAGGGAACGGTCCCGGAGCCCTTCGATCTAGCCGAAGGTCTCAGCGACAACTACATCGTCGACCACAACACCATCACCACACGCAACAGCGGCCACCGCCCCAAAATGAAACGATTCGCTGATCTCTCCCTCCCGGATGCGATGCGCCTCATCGGTCGCTGGCTTGGGGACGGAAGCATCTTGCATGAGACACGCGACGGCACGCCGTCCGGAATTGGCTTTGTCTTCGACGCCGAGGACACCGACGGCATCGACCAAACAGCGGAGCTGATGAGAAGCGTCTTCGGCGTGACGACCAAAGTCGAGTTTGCCGTGGGTCAGCGGACCGCTCATCTTCGGTATATGAGGCGGCCCCTGGCCCGTTTCTTCATAGAGATTTTCGGCGAAGGATTTGCCGGCAAGACTATTCCCGAGTTCGCGTACGACCTGCCTCGCGAGCACCGCCTTGAACTGCTCACCGGGCTCTTCGCCGCCGACGGGTGTGTCCACCGCTCGGCCGGCTTCGTCGGGCTTGATTTCGACCACTCGAACCGCGATCTCGCAGAAGGCATCTGGCGACTCCTCCGATCCTTGGGGCACGCGCCGTCCATCTCCGGAGGGAAGGTTCAGCCCGGTGGTACAACACCCCACTTCAGAGTCCAGATTTCGGCCAAAGAGGCACGCGATCTTGCTGCTGAATGTGGAGTGATGGTCGAGGGTGATCCCCAAGGCCAAGCCCGCCGCCTCGACGACGGCCGCATTGCGTATCCGGTTGTTTCGGTGGGGACCGAACCCTTCTACGGTACCGTCTATAACTTCCAGGTAGAAGACGATGAGTCCTACGTCGTCGATGGTGTCGTCGTTCACAACTGCTTCATACAGAGCGTCGACGATGACCTGGTGAATCCCGGCGGAATCATGGATTTGTGGGTCCGCGAGGCGCGCCTTTTCAAGTTCGGATCCGGCACCGGCTCCAACTTCTCGCACATCAGGGCTGAGGGTGAGCCGCTCTCCGGCGGCGGCAAGTCATCAGGACTCATGAGCTTCCTCAAGGTCGGTGACCGTGCGGCCGGTGCCATCAAGTCAGGTGGCACCACGAGGAGAGCAGCCAAGATGGTCATCCTCGATGTCGATCACCCCGACATCGAGACCTTCGTCGAATGGAAGGTCAAGGAGGAGGACAAGGTTCGAGCCCTCGTCTCGGCCGGCTACTCCTCCGATTTCAACGGTGAGGCCTACGCCACCGTCTCCGGTCAGAACTCCAACAACTCGGTTCGCATCAGCAACGACTTCGTCCAGGCCGTGCTCGACGACGGGGTATGGAACCTGACGGCCCGCTCGGACGGTTCGGTCATGCACACGGTGAAGGCGCGCGACCTGTGGACGAAGATCGCTCACGCCGCGTGGGCGTGTGCCGATCCCGGCGTTCAGTTCCATACCACGGTCAACGAGTGGCACACGTCACCAGCGGAGGGTGAGATCCGGGCATCTAACCCTTGCAGTGAATACATGTTCATCGACAACACGGCCTGCAATCTGGCTTCGCTCAACCTGGGCACGTTCTACAACGACCACGCCCGGTCGTTCGACATCGAGGGTTACGCACACGCCATCCGCATCTGGACGATGGTGCTCGAGATCTCGGTGACGATGGCGCACTTTCCATCCGCTGCGATCGCCCAAGGCTCGTACGACTACCGAACGCTCGGCCTCGGTTACGCCAACCTCGGTTCTCTGCTGATGCGCATGGGGATCGCCTACGACTCCGACGAGGGTCGCGCCATCGCCGCGGCGCTCACGGCCATCCTCACCGGATACTCCTATGCCGCGTCGGCGGAGATGGCATCGGTGCTCGGGCCGTTCCCGAAGTACGAACAGAACGCCGCTTCGATGCTGAGGGTGATGCGCAATCATCGCCGGGCCGCATACAACGCCGCTCAGGATGAGTACGACGGGATCTCTCATTACGTCACCGGCGTCGACGCCGAGTTCGCACCGGCCGACCTCCTTCAAGAGGCTCATACGGCGTGGGATGCCGCGGTATCTCTGGGCGAGTCCCACGGCTATCGCAACGCCCAGTCCACGGTGCTCGCTCCGACGGGCACGATCGGCCTGCTGATGGACTGCGACACCACGGGTGTTGAGCCGGACTTCGCTCTCGTGAAGTTCAAGAAGCTCGCCGGCGGTGGTTATTTCAAGATCGCCAACCAGTCCGTCGAGCCGGCGCTGCGCGGGCTTGGTTACTCGGAGATGAAGATCAACCAGATCATCGAGTACGTGGTCGGCACGATGAGCTTGCACCGGGCACCACACATCAACACAGCCACGTTGATCGCCAAAGGGTTCAACGCGGCCGACGTTGAACGAATCGAACAGGTACTCCCCGGTGTGTTCGAGCTCGGCTTTGCGTTCAACCAATGGACGCTCGGTGTAGACACGATGCAGCGGCTCGGCTTCACACCGGACCAGTACAACTCCCCCAGCTTCGACATGTTGTCCGAGCTGGGTTTCACGCGGGACCAGATCGTGGAAGCCAACGATGCCATCTGCGGTTGCCAGACCATCGAAGGCGCTCCCGGTCTCCTCGAGAAGCACCTCCCGGTGTTCGACTGTGCCAACCGCAACGGCAAGTCCGGCCAACGATTCATCCACCACGCCGGCCACATCAAGATGATGGCCGCGGCGCAGCCGTTCATCTCGGGTGCGATCTCGAAGACGATCAACATGCCGAACGAGGTCACGGTCGAAGAGATCGAAGAGTCATATCGCTTGTCGTGGGAGCTGGGTCTCAAGGCGATCGCGCTCTACCGAGACGGCTCCAAGGCCAGCCAGCCTTTGTCGGCCTCGTCCGACGAGGGCAGCGCCGAAGACGAGCCAGAGGAGCTCGAGGCGGCGATCGTCCAAGAGGTGCAGATCCATGGCGGCATGTTCCAACCGGGCGTCTCGCCGACACAGGCGTATGCCGATCTGCCGAGGCCGAGGTTCCTGCTGCCGTCACGACGCGCCGGATTCACCCAGGAGGCTCGCGTCGGCGGCCACAAGCTGTTCCTCCGCACAGGTGAGTATGCAGATGGCACTCTCGGCGAGTTGTTCGTCGACCTCGCCAAGGAGGGTGCGACGTTACGCGGAGTGTTGAGCTGTTTCGCAATTGCCGTCTCCAAGGGTCTGCAATACGGCGTTCCTCTCGAAGAGTTCGTCGATACGTTCACGTTCCAGACGTTCGAGCCGCGCGGCATGGTCGAGGGTCACCCGAACATCAAGATGGCCAACTCGATGATCGACTATGTGTTCCGTGCCCTCGGTATCGAGTACCTGCACCGAGATGAACTGGCGCAGGTGCCGCCGGATCGCTCCGGTGAGCTTCCTGAGCCACCGAAGGGTGTGGCCGTCGATGCAGGTACACAACTCGACCTGACGGAAGCCGCGATGGAGGCTGACATCGACGCCCAGGCCGCCGCTGCCGCGTTCGTTGATGCCATCGTCGAGGTGGCGCCAGCCGAGCCGATGACGATCTCTGACGGTCCGGGAGCGATGGCGCTCCCCTACGGCAACGGTGGCGCCGCCGTCGTCGACGTCTCAACCGCTGCGGTGCAAGCGATCCTGGCCGACAAGATGGGTGATGCGCCGCTGTGCGACACGTGCGGTCACATCACGGTCCGCAACGGGTCGTGCTACCGCTGCTTCAACTGCGGCGACTCCAAGGGTTGCAGCTAATCACACCCATCGTGCGTGCATAACTCATACCGAATTGGTGCAGCCATGCACGCGCGATGAGCGGAGCTCGGCTGCCGTAGAGTCCTGACTCCCGCCCCGAAGGATTCCCGTGCGCCCCGAGAAGATCGCCACCTGGTCGGAACTCGCTCCACTTGCGCCGACATACGCCCTGGTTGCCAACGTCGATCTGGTTGTGATCCGGTGGGAGGAAGGCGACAACGTCTCGGTCCTCTACGGCCGCTGCCTCCACCGGGGAGCGATCCTGGCCGACGGGAGGATCGAGGGTGACAACCTGATCTGCGGCCTCCACTCTTGGGACTACCGGTACCGCTCCGGCATCTCGCAATACCACAACGAAGAGAGGCTGGACAAGTTCACGGCGTGGATCGAGGACGACGCTGTATGGGTCGACGCCGACGAGATCGACGAGTGGCGGCGAACGAACAACCCCCAGCCATACGACCGCGATGCCTATCAGGGCCTCTATCAGGAGTTCTCGAAGACGGCAGAAGAGCCTCACGTCGCGTACATCAAGGAACTCGCCGGATATGGTCTCGAACGTACAGGACGCCACGGCCCAATGGCAGCGATGGGTGTCGAACGCGACAGACTCCCTTCGTGGGACGACGTCCAGATCCTCACTGCGCAGCTGGCGACACCGCCACTACTGGACGACGATCGCGTCGGCACCGACGTTGTGATCGGTCCGAAAGCGGGCCGACCTGTACGTCTCGAGATCCCGCTTCTCGTTTCCGACATGAGCTTCGGTGCGCTCTCTCAGGAGGCCAAGGTCGGCCTCTCGCGCGGCGCCCAGCTCGCCGGCACCGCCATCTGCTCGGGCGAAGGCGGCATGCTCCCCGAGGAGCAGCAGGAGAACGATCGCTATTTCTACGAGCTCGCCTCGGCACGCTTCGGATTCTCGTGGGACAAGCTCGATGTCGTGCAAGCATTCCACTTCAAAGGTGGGCAGGCGGCCAAGACCGGTACAGGAGGACATCTCCCCGCAGCCAAGGTCACCGAGAGAATCGCCGCGGTCCGAGGACTGGCTCCCGGTGAATCCGCGATCTCGCCTCCTCGCTTCGAGGACTGGACGAAACCATCGGACTTCGCAGAGATCGCCGAACGTGTGCGGGAACGTACCGGCGGAATTCCTGTCGGCTTCAAGCTCTCGGCCCAGCATGTGGAGGCCGACCTCGACGCAGCCCTCGGCGTCGGTGTCGACTACGTCATCCTCGACGGACGAGGCGGTGCTACGGGAGCAGCGCCTCTGCTGTTTCGCGACAACATCTCCGTCCCGACCATTCCCGCCCTCGCCAGAGCCCGACGCCACCTCGATCGGGCAGGCGCCGACGGCGTATCTCTGATCATCACAGGCGGACTTCGTACTCCTGCGGACTTCGTCAAAGCGCTGGCGCTGGGTGCCGACGCGATCGCGCTCTCCAATGCGGCGCTCCAGGCGATCGGGTGCCTCGGCATGCGGGCGTGCAATACGAACAACTGCCCCGTCGGCATCGCAACCCAACAGGAGCATCTGCGGGCCCGTCTGCCTGTTAATGAAGCCGCGCAGAGATTGGCCCGCTTCTTTGGGGCCGCGACGGAGCTGATGCAGGTGCTGGCCCGTGCCTGCGGGCACCACCACCTCAGGGAGTTCACGACCAACGACCTCACGTCGTTCAAACGAGAGATCGCCGACCTCGCGGGCATTCGATTCGCCGGGGTGGGATAGTCGGTCGGGAGTGAAATGTGGCGAGCGGTACCATCCCAAACGCCATGACTGGTGCCCCCCTCCGCAACGTCGCGTTGATCGCGCACGTCGACCACGGCAAGACGACGCTGGTCGATGCTTTGCTGCGCGCCACCGGTGTGTTCGAAGACCACGAGGCCCAGGTGGACAGGGTGATGGACTCCGACGACCAGGAGCGGGAACGTGGCATCACGATTCTCGCCAAGGCCGCCTCCATCGAGTGGAAAGACGTCCGGATCAACCTGGTCGACACCCCCGGACACGCCGACTTCGGCGGGGAGGTCGAACGGGCGCTGACCATGGTCGACGGCGTCCTTCTACTCGTCGACGCCGTCGAGGGACCCATGCCTCAGACCCGGTATGTCCTCTCCAAAGCACTCGCAAAACACCTGCCCGCCGTGGTGGTGATCAACAAGGTCGATCGCCCCAACGCTCGCGCTGATGACGTTGCCGACGAAATCTACGAGTTGTTCTTCGACCTCGATGCACAGGACCACCACATCGACTTCCCGATTGTGTCCACTGTCGCCAGGGAGCAACGCAGCGTGGCCGGTGTCGGCGTACCCGCAGACGAGGACGACATGCAGGCACTCCTCGACGCCATCGTCGACACGATTCCTCCCCCCGCAGGAGACCCAGATGCACCCCTTCAGGCACTCGTCGCCAACCTCGATGCCTCCGACTACGTCGGCCGCCTCGCTATCGGCCGGGTCGTCGAAGGGACTCTGCGTTCAGGCGACCAGGTGGCTCTGTGTCACTCGAACGCCGAAGAGCCCCCGCTGCGACGCCGATTGACTCAGCTCCTCGGCTTCGAAGGACTGAAGCGGAGTGAGGTCGAGTACCGTCGTGCGGGCGACCTGTTCGTTGTCGCCGGGTTCCCCGAGGTGGAGATCGGCGACACTCTCGCCGACGCCGAGGACCCACAGCCGCTGCCGCGACTCGACGTCGATGAGCCGGTTCTTTTCATGACGTTCGGAGTAAACACCTCTCCCCTTGCCGGGCGCGATGGCAAGTTCCTGACATCACGACAGATCCGGGAGCGTCTCGAGCGTGAGGTTCTCGGAAACGTCTCCATTCGGATCGGTCCTACCTCCTCTCCCGAGGTGATCGAGGTCGCCGGTCGCGGCGAGCTTCAACTTGCGGTGCTCATCGAGTCGATGCGGCGCGAGGGCTTCGAACTCCAGGTGAGCCGACCCGAGGTGATCATCCGCCTGATCGACGAGGCTCCCCATGAACCAGTCGAGCGGGTTGTCGTCGACGTACCCGACGAGTATGTCGGTACGGTGACGCAGGCGCTGGCACCTCGCAAAGGATCGGTGACTGATCTTCGACCCGGCGACAGCGGTCGTACCATCGTCACCGCCGAAGCACCTGCCCGCGGCCTGCTCGGATTTCGGTCCCAGGTCGTGGCGACGACACGAGGAACTGCGGTCGTGCACCAACACCACGCCGGATGGATCCCATGGGTGGGCGAGCTGCCCCACCGCACGGGTGGGGCAATGGCCTCAGATCGAAAGGGAACGTCGACCGGCTTCGCTCTCGACAACCTGCAGAAGCGCGGAGAGTTGTTCATTGGAGCAGGCGAGGACGTCTATGAAGGCATGATCATCGGTGAAAGCTCCCGATCCGAGGAGATGCAAGTCAACCCTGCGAAGCCCAAGCAGCTCACCAACATTCGCACCCACTCCACCGACGAGGCGATCAAGCTGAAGCGCCACCGAGAACTCACGCTGGAAACTGCCATCGAGTGGATCGCCGACGACGAACTCGTCGAGATCACACCGACGGCCATTCGGGTCCGAAAGCGCCACCTCAGAGAGAGCGAAAGGCGTCGCCTCAAGAAGCGCTAGTGGACAAACACTAGTTCAGCCGTTCACGCACGACGGGAGCAACCTCCGTCGCGAAACGTTCGATCTGCTCGTCCTCGTCGCCGTCCGCCCACATGATGAAACCATCCATGCCATGGTTCGTCGCGATCTCGGTGATCCGGTCCACCCACACCGAGGGCGGGCCAACGATCGAGTTCTCGGCGTCGTCGGTGACATCGCCGATGACACCGACGACGTTGTAGATACGGCGGATCTCCGACGGATGCCGTCCGGCCGCTTCGGCGCCCTCGTCGATCCGTCGATGTAGCTCAGCCAGCTTCGAAGGGGGCAGATAGGGCATCGAAGGCACCCATCCGTCCGCCCGTTCCCCAATGAGCCGCAACATCCTCGGTCCGGCTCCGCCGATCCAGATGCCGATGTCGTGCGCAGGAGCGGGCCCACCGTGTACTCCCTCGAGTTGATAGTGCTCGCCCAAGTACCGCAGGCCGCGCTCCGCGGACCACATCAATCGGATCACGTCGATCGCTTCTCGGAGGGCGGCGAGCGCTTCACCCGGAGTGCGCCGCGGCCCACCGATGGCAGCGATCGCGTCCCAGAAACTCCCTGCTCCCAGCCCGAGCTCGAAACGGCCACCCGACATGAGGTCGATCGTGGCGGCTTGATTGGCGAGAACTGCCGGGGGCCGAAGCGGCAAGCTGGTGACATCCGGAAAGAACCGGATTCGCTCAGTTTGCGCCGCAAGGCCGGCGATCAGCGCCATCGTGTCGACGAATCGGGCCTGGTAGGGATGGTCCTGGATACCGACCAGGTCGAGACCGAGGTTGTCCGCCATCTTCACGCGCCGTGTTATGGCATCGAGGTCAGCGGCGTTGGGTGATGGGAAGAATCCGAATTCAACAGCCATGGTGCATTTCTAGTGCTGCATGCGCCACTGCTGTGACGAGTCTGCTCAACCGGCTTAAGGTCACGCCGCCCCGAGCAACTGAGAGGAACGATGACGTCCCGCGAAGAAATCGACTTTGAGCCGTTCGTCGGGCGCTGGCGCGGGTCATGGCGCACCTGGATCGAACCCGACGCACTACACAGCGACTCCCCCATCGAGACGGAGTTCCGCACCATCCTGGGCGGTAAGGACCTGGTCCAGGAATACACCGCCGAGATCGCCGGCGAGTCGGTCGAGGGGTTCGCACTCATCGGCAGCTCCCAGGAGGGGGTCACGGTCGCCTGGGTGGACACGTGGCACACCAGCGGGCTGGTGATGGTCTCGCGCGGAAGCGCTGCACCGAGTGGGATGCGAGTGACGACCAGCTACGGGGCCGAGGGTGAATCCTGGACGTGGACCAGCGAGTTCACCGTCTCCGACGGTCGGCTCGTCATTCGTCACTACAACGAAGGTCCCAGCATTCCCCGATACCTCGGCGTCGAAGCCGTCTTCGAACGAGCCT
>JAUVPA010000002.1 GCA_030598905.1 Acidimicrobiia bacterium | reverse complement strand
TCTCGTTGAAGGTCTCCTGCAAGAGCGCTCCGACGACAAACCTCTGAGCGAGGTCGTGGAGCGACTGGATGCCGACCACCGTGACCTGGGCCTCTGCTCGATCGATACGTCTGCTCGTGCCGGCTCGGATCAGATGGCCGAGTCGCGCCTCCGCCGCGTGACCGCGGCGAAGAAATGCCGAGATCGTGCCTCCTTGCACCCGACCCGACCAGCGAACATCGGGCTCGGAGCCGTCCTCTGGATCGAGATACTCCTCGATTCGTTCGATCATCGACCGCAGGTCGGTGATCACCGGTTCTCCCTGGTGCGGAACAACCGGTTCATTGGGATCCGTGCCGTCGGCCGGATCGCGGAGGACGATGGCACCGGGGACTCCGTCCACGTCGCGGGCGTAGCGGCGGAGTTGGGCCCGCACTCGCTCCTCGACAAAAGAGAGCTGGTTCCGCCAATCGGATGCATCCGTGAAGAGGAATCGGAGCAGACCCTCGTCGATGAACTCTCGCGGCGTCCACGAAAACGCCTGAACCCCTTCCTGGCGCCCGCCGGTGTCGGGCACGACGACGTCGCCGGACCGACGCCTCGGCGGTGCCCACAACGAAACTGACGGAAAGGGCGCCGGGGGTACGCCGAGTGTTTGCCACTTCTCGGCGTGGTCGTCGGTGAAGTATCTGTTGGTCCGATCGAGCCAGAGCAGGTCTTCGCCCTTCACGTTGAACACGAGGATCCGCAGATTGGCCGCACCCTCCCCGAGGACGTCCGGTTTTGCCGTCAGGAGCCGCAAGAAGAAGAGAGCAAACGATGTCTTGGTGGCGACACCCGAAATGCCGGAGATCGACATGTGGCCGCCCTTGCGCCCATCGAAGAAGTCGAGGTCGACGAAGACCGGTTCACCATCTCGACCCAGGCCGATCGGGAGCGGACGCCCCATTTCGTCCACGTACAGAGCCTTCTCCCGCGAGGTGCCGGTAGCGCGCTCGACCACCTCTCCCGGATCGGCGCTCACCCACAACTCGGGCTCGACGCGGGTCACGGCGACCTGCGCGGAGCGCACCTTGGCCGCCGGCAGGATGCCCTCGGCTGCTATCCGGTGCGTGTCGGATTCGAACTGGGCACCCTCGTATATGGATTCGACCTCCGTGACCACCCCGTATGTAGCCACCTCCCCTTTCTTGGGGACCTGAGTTCTCACGACGACGAGATCGTCGAGTTGGAGATATTCGTCGTCATTGAGCACGACGCGAAACTCGCTCGTCGACGTGTGCTGGGTGCCCAGCACGCGGCCGACACCCATCTGGCTTCTGGGAGCCTTGCTCGGCTCGCTCATGCCTGTGACCCCACCATCGTGGTCGCCGCCGCTTCGCGAAGCGCACGGTAGACGAAGGCAGGATCGCCCATGTGCCTTCGAAGATCGCGCTCGAGCGCCGCGATCGGAACCAGGTTCTGAGGCGCCCGGGCGTCGACGTGGAGCGGGCTCGCGACCCGGGGAAGAATTGCTGTTGCCCGATTGGCTACTCGCTTCGCCGTCTCCAGATCGAGATGGCTCGACAGCTCGGCCCTGGCGACGCCACTCCACATGTGACCGCCCGGCACGTCGGCCAGCCTGACGTACCAGCTGTACCGCGGATAGGCGCCGCCGGCACCGATCAGAAACAGCGGAGTGCGTTGGCCCGGCTCCAACCGGGCGATCACATCGGATCGTTCCGACCCGAGATAGAACACTCGATGTGACTTGATGTAGCCGACCTTCTCCGTCGCCGAGAGGTCGTTGATGGGACCGTCGGCGATGACAAAGATGCCCTCTTGCGCCAGCTTCTCCGAGAGCACGGCCTCGGCCTTGCGCATCGCACCGTGAAAACGCTGGATGAGCGCTCCCGGATCACTTTCCGCCACAGACTCGGAGCGGTACGACAGCTGCGGACCGGCCGCCGGCATCGCCGCTCCTGCCCCACCTCCGAAGAGGGCGAGCCGCTCCACCCGCACGCTCGATACCTCAGATCGCGGCGTGATGCGATCCCACATCACCGAACCAACGGCATAAGTGCCGCACATCCCTGCAGCCGGTCCCTCGTCGCCGATCAGCGTCAGGCGGGCGTCGACGCGACGGACTCCGTCGACGAACGCCACCAACTCGATCCCATCGTCGATGCCGTCGATGGGTGACCACGGCCCGTCGACCTCCACGGTTTCGTCGACCTTGTCGCCCAGCTCTTCGCTCAATTGCTCATCGGGCTGCAGTGGCGTCCCGTACTCCGGGGCCCAGCCCTCTACATAGATCTCGGCCATTGGCGGCGATGGTACCGAAGGGGCATGACAGGAATCAGCTATCGGCTATCAGCTATCAGGTATAGGCGAAGAACGACGGCAGGGCGCTCGCTCCTACCCTGGTTTGATGGCCACCGAGACCCCCCTTCCCGCCCCACCGGAAGGGGTCGACTACTCGAGGACATGGGTCGTGCTGGTGGCGGTGGCCATCGCGATCTTCTTGGGCACTGTTGACGGCAGCATCGTCAACATCGCTCTTCCGACACTCACGGATGAGTTCGACACGTCCTTCGGCGTCGTGCAGTGGGTGGTCCTTTCGTACTTGCTGGTGCAGGCGACGCTCGTGCTGAGCCTGGGTCGGCTCGGCGACATGATCGGCAAGAAGTGGATTTTCACCTCGGGGTTTGCCGTTTTCACCGTGGGTTCGGTACTCGCCGGACTGTCTCGAACCGTGAGCTTTCTCATCGCCGCCCGCGTCGTACAGGCCGTCGGGGCAGCGATGGTGTTCGCGCTTGCGTTTGCGATCGTCACCGAGGCATTCCCGCCTTCCGAGCGAGGACGCGCCCTCGGCATCAGCGGCACGGTCGTCTCTCTCGGAATCATCGCCGGGCCCGTCATCGGAGGTCTCCTGATCGATGCGGCCAGCTGGCGGTGGATCTTTTTCGTGAACCTCCCCGTCGGCATCATCGGGACGATCACCGCGGCTCGCGTCGTCCCGAACACCAAACCTGGCGGAGGTCACCGTTTCGACTTCGTCGGTGCCGGGCTCTTCCTCGTGGCGCTTCTGTCGCTTCTGCTCGGCCTGACATGGGGACAGGCGGTGGGCTTCACCGATCCGCTGATCCTGACGTTGTTCATTGTGGCGACCATCGCTTTCGTCGTCTTCATCGCCGTCGAACGGAGGGTTGAGGAACCGATGCTCGACCTGACGCTGTTCCGGGACGCCGATCTCACCTCGAACCTCGTCACCGGATTCGTCACGTTCGTCGGCATCCAAGGATTGCTCCTCTTGTCGCCGTTCTACCTCACCAACGTCCTCGGCTACGAACCCCGAGCAGTTGGCCTTCTCCTTGGTGCCGTTCCGATAACGCTCGGAATCGTGGCTCCGATCTCCGGCTCGCTCTCGGATCGGATTGGAGCCCGTCCTGTCACCGTCGCCGGCCTTGCGATTCTGACGGTCGGCTACGTGATTGCCTCGTTCGGTCTCGGCCTGGATACGACCGCGCTCGCTTTTGTGATGATCGGCTCCGTCATCGGGGCCGGCATGGGCATCTTCCAGTCGCCCAATAACAGCGCGATCCTCGGTTCTGTGCCTCCTGAGCGGTTGGGAGTGACGTCCGGAATGCTGACCATCAACCGCATCACCGGGCTGATCACCGGCGTCGCTGTGATGGGAACCATCTGGGCAGCGAGGACGGTCGGCTACGCGGGCGGCGGCACCGCCGAGGATGCGCCGGCCGCCGCTCAGGCAGCCGGCCTCTCCGACACGATGACGATCATCGCCGTCATCACGGGCATCGCGCTTGTGGTCGGCCTCTGGATGTGGAGATCACAGCGGAGAGGCACGCTGTCTACAGCCGCCCGATCCTCTCGATCACCAAGTCCATGAACGCCTCGGCGTCGACGTCGAGCATCACTGTGCTCTGTGGGTCGGCATCGGTCATGCCCCACCAGTCGGCGATGGTCTGACCGATGGTCAACTCGGAGTCGATTTCAACCGTCACTGCGACCGTCTCGCCCCTGAAGAGATCCGGCGCTACCAGGTAGGCGATCGTGCACGGGTCGTGGAGCGGCCCACCTTCGAACCCGTACCGCTCGATGTCGAACCGCACATAGAAGCCCAGCATCCCGGCCGATGCATCGCCTGCCGGCGTTCCCAGGGCGCGGAGTCGCTCCACGTGTTCGGGCAAGACGAGGGCCTTGTGGGTGACGTCGAGCGGCATCACCGTCATTGGCACACCGGAATCGAAGACAATTCGAGCCGCGTGCGGATCAACGTAGATGTTGAACTCGGCGACGGGTGTCGTGTTACCGCCCTCACGAAAGCCACCACCCATCATCACGATCTCTCGGATCTTCGGGATGATGGTGGGCTCTTTGACGATCGCCGTACCGATGTTCGTCAGCGGACCCAACGGACAGATCGTGATCTCGCCATCGGCCGCAGCCAGGCAGGTATCGATGATGAAGTCGACTCCGTGACCGAGCGCCGGCTCGATGGCCGGCTCGGGAAGATCCGTTCCGTCGATACCAGTTGGTCCGTGTACGTACTCGGCCGTGTTGAGCTTGCGCACGATTGGCCGGCTGCAGCCTCGATACACGGGCACATCGGTACGTTTGGCGAGCTCCACAAGCCGCAACGTGTTCGTGGTCACCAGAGGTTGCGGCACGTTGCCGGCGACGGTGGTTATCCCGCGCACGTCCAACTCGGGTGAGGCCAGCGCCACCAGGATGGCGATGGCGTCGTCCTGGCCGGGGTCGGTGTCGATGATGATGGGGCGGGCCATGTGCCGCGCACCCTAACCCGGCACTACGGGAGGGCCCTCGTCGTGCCGGTGCAACCTGTGAGCCAATCTCCATGGCTCGATCATGCCAAACGGGTGTGACAGAAGGATGCACGAGTGGCAACTGGTCCGGTGGGTCCTCAGAGACGGAGCCTGAAGACGCACGGAATAGCCGGCGGTTGCCGCGGTTACCCGCCCTATGGATGCCGCAATGCTTCTCCACCACCGAGAGCAGAAGGACCACTTCTTCGCCGAATCCCCCCACTCGCCGTTCGCCAACGCCGGCAAAACCTTCACAGCGCTCACGTACTACGAGCCCAATCCCGACCTCGTCTTCACCGTGCCTCTGGACCCAGCCGACGGCTTGTCGGTGCAGGTCGGCACCACCGACGGCGTCGAGCGGAGCTATCGGCGGGCAGCGACCGCAACCGTGGAGATCGACCAGCAGCCTGTCATGCTGACGCTCTACGACACGGGCCAAGAAGGCCTGTTCCTGCCCTTCCGCGATGCCACATCCGGCACGGAGACCTACGGAGCAGGCAGGTACCTGGACCTTCGGCCCAGCGGCGACGAAACGATCACCATCGACTTCAACCTGGCCTACAACCCCTTCTGCGCCTACGACGAGGCCTACAGCTGCCCGCTCCCGCCACACGAAAACTGGCTCCAGGTCGCGATCAGAGCCGGGGAGACGTTCGCCCAGTAGCGAGAAATGCCTCCAACTCGGCTCGCGTCGGCATGGCGGTTCGAGCGCCGGGTGCCGTCGTCGACAGAGCTCCGGCGTGGACGGCTTCGACGACGGCCTCACCCAGATCGGCACCGCGATCGAGCGCGGCGGCGATGGCTCCGCAGAATGCATCGCCGGCGCCCGTGGTGTCTTTTGCCGCAATCGACGGAGCGGGAACCAGCCGGGATGATGACGCCGTGCGTATCTCGGCGCCCGCCGAGCCAAGCGTGACGATTGTCGTTGGTACCGCGATGTCGCCGAGTTGCTCGGCCTCCGTGCTGTTGGGGATGGTTATGTCGACCACCGCGGAGAGTCGCGCGGGCAGGCCCCCAGCTGATGGCGACGGGAAGCCGTGGACCGGAGCCGGGTTGAGGATCACGGTTCCGATTGCCGCTTCCGCGGCGGCGACGACGGCGTCGAAGGGGATCTCCAGCTGGACAAGAACGACGTCCGCCGCGGCGATCACCGGCAGCCATGAGTCCTGAACGGTCACCCGGCCGTTGGCGCCGGGAAGACCGACAATGATGTTCTCGGCCTTGTCATCCACGATGATCACAGCCCCGCCGGAGGGAGTGTCGGGGTCGACGAGGACTCGAGACGCATCGACACCCTCGTCGCGGAGTCCGTCCAACAGCCAGCGGCCGGCGTCATCGTTGCCCACACATCCCAGGAACTTCACATCAGCGCCGAGGCGGGCCGCCGCCACCGCCTGGTTGGCCCCCTTGCCTCCTGGGGCCTCGAAGTATCCATCCCCGAGAACCGTTTCGCCCGGACGGGGTAAACGCGAGGTAGTGACGACGATGTCCCTGTTGATGGAGCCGACGACGACGATCATGCCGCCACCAGTTTGTACACGGTCCCACCGAGCGTCGCCACATACATCTCGCCTTCATGGTCGACTCCGAAGCCGAGGACGCGAACGTCGCCGGTCTGGTCCGTCCAGTCCACGATGGATCCGTCGGGAGCGATGCTGCGGATGAAACCCTGGCAATAGTCACTGAAGAAATAGTGACCATCGAGTGCGGGAATCGCTTCGCCGCGGTACACGTAGCCGCCGGTGACCGAACAACCCTCGCCGTGCGAGTATTCGTGGACGGGAAAAACGAAGCCGTCTCCTGTACACCGGCTCCCGTCACCGGTACACCTGCTGCCTTCATAGATCGGCCACCCGAAGTTCAATCCGCTGCCGGACGCCGACACTCGATTGATCTCCTCGACGGCTCCTTGACCCACATCGGCGATCCACAAGGAATCCCCGTCGAAGCTGAATCGCCACGGATTACGCATCCCGATCGACCACACCTCGGGCGCCTCGAACGCATTGCGCCCAGGGATGCCGTAGGGGTCGTTTTCGGGACCAACGGCGATGCGCAGCATGGAGCCAAGCTGCACATCGCCCCTCTGGCCGGTGCCGTAGGTGTCGTTGCCACCGCCGCCGTCGCCCATGCCGATCCAGAGATGCCCGTCCGGTCCGAAGGCGATCATGCCGCCGTTGTGATTGCCGGCCGGCTGGGACACGGATAGCACCTCACCACCGGACTGCGGATCGGCCCGGTTCGGATCGCCCGACACGGAGTACTCCACCATCTGTGTGTCGCCCGCCGTGTCCGTATAGTTGACGTAGAACAGACCGGGATCAGCGGGATGGAACGCCATGCCCAGGAGCCCGCGCTCCCCTCCGAACCCGACCAGCCGCTGGATGTCGAGAAAGACGTCTACCTCACCGTCATCGACAACCCAGATCAAACCCGGCTGATCGACGACGAAGAGCCGATCGTCGCCCGGAATGTGATCCACGAACACCGGCTGGTTGTAGTCGCCGGCGATCGGCGCCAGGCCGAGCCGGACCTCGGTGAGAGGAAGCGACGGTTCTGTTGTCACTGTTGTTGATGCGGCGGGTGGCCCTGGCGTCGTGCGTGAAGGCGCAGGTGTTGTCGTCGACGGAGGCACGGTGCTCGAGGTTGGCTCCGGCGCGTCCGTGGACGTACACGCTGCCGCGAGAATCGCGAAGGCGACTGCTGCAATAGAAAGGATCGACCTGGCCCACCGCATCTTCGCCAGTTTCGCAGGATCCTGATTTACACCAGATAGGTGCCGGTGGCGGCCCAGAGGTCCTCTGTACGGTCGATCCGCTCGGTTGCTTCGTCGTGCAGCTGCCTGGCGACCTCGGCGACGAGCAGCTCCGCCATGGCTACCGCTGGTACCGAGCTGTCGAATGGACCGATGGCCGGAACCGTGAGGGCACACCATCGATCGGTCAGGGAGGCGAGCGGAGAAAGCGGCCCATCGGTGATCGCAACGATGCTGACGCCGAGCCGGGCAAGGGTCCGTGCCGTCCGCACCGAATGACGGCGGTAGCGGAAGAAGTCGAAGACCACAGCCGCATCCTCGGAACCGGCGCTGCCAAGGTCTCGTCCCATCGAATGCTCCTCTACGAAGTGGACCCCGGGACGAACCATCGTCAGACCGCTTGCCAGTGCGTGGGCGCCGGCCTGAGACGTCTCGCCGGAGACAATCCAGATGTCTTGAGCGGAAACGAGCGGCTCGGCCAGCACGCCGAGGCGCTCGCCACCTGCCGCCTCCACAACACCGCCGATGGCTCCCTCGAGTGCCACCTGAACGTTCGAACCGACTCCTCCGTGATCCCGAATTCGATCACTCGGGCGAGAGAGGCGCTGCGACAGGCCCCGGCGCACATGGCTCTGGAGATCCGAATAACCACCGAAGCCGAGTTTGTTGGCAAAACGCATGATGGAGGGCCGGCTGGTGCCCACGTGGTCGGCCAAATCGGAAACCGTCCCGAACGCCAACAACGTCGGCTCGGACAACACGGCCTCGGCGATGCGGCGATCGGTGGGTGTCAACCGGTCGCCGACGGCAGCAATCAGCTCGGGTGTGGTTTCTGGCATGCTGGTTGATGGCTTCCTGGTGTTCGGTACGTTACACTGTAGGCGTTCCGGTGTACATCTAGTTACAGGTAGTTCTACCATGTCAACATCGGAACCTTCGGCCGCAGAAACCAAGGAATGACACCATCATGAGCAGAGCCGAGAGGTACGTTCCCACCCCCAGAGAAGAGGCGTTTCACGCCTCCATCACGAATCCCAAGTACGACCGCCAGATCATCAACGGCCTCAATCCGTTCTTCGAGGACCGCGCTCCAGAGGACATGAAGAGCTTCTACACCGACCGGGAAATCGCCGAACTCAAGAGCCTCAAAGGCACCGCGAGGGACGTCGAGGATCGAATGCCGGTCAAGATGACTCGGCACTACTTCGAGCTGGCCAAGACGAGCAAGTACCTCCAGCGACTGGTCAAGGCGAGCTCCGACGAGACGGAGGACCTGGCCGGTTCCGAGGATCCGGGTTTCCAGATGGACTACAGCCCGGTGGAGGGACTCCTCCACAAATACGAGATGGGCCTCATGTACGTCATCTCGACGTGTTCGGCGCACTGCCGGTTCTGCTACCGCGAGGAACTCATCGGCCGCAAGGACATCGAGCGTCAGGATGGTTCGGTCGCCAAGAAGGGCCTCGCCCAGATCAGAGAGGTCACCGACTACATCCGTGGCCACAACAAGGTCGTCGCCGACAACGGTGGACGCCATCCCGAATCGGGCCGTGAGAAGCTCCGCGAGATCCTGCTGTCTGGCGGCGATCCCATGGTCTTGCCCAACACCAAGATCGCGGCGTGGCTCTCGGCTCTCGCCGAAGCCGGGGTGGAGTCCATTCGTTTGGGAACCAAAGAAATGGCGTTCTACCCGGATCGGTTCGACGATGCGTTCCTGGCAGTCCTCGACGGGTTTCACGAGGTCTACCCGGATGTGGGTTTCCGCCTCATGGTGCACTTCAACCACCCCGACGAATTCCTCCAGAAGGACGGGGGCGGCAACTACATCGAGAACCCGAATGGCACCTTGAAGTGGATTGAGAGCACCAAACGGGCCATGGACGCGGTTGTATCTCGTGGCTGGGTGAGCGTCGAGAACCAGGCGCCCATCATCAAGGGCATCAATGACGATGCCGAGGCGCTCCGCATCATGCAGAGATCTCTCAAGAGGGTCGGCGTCGAGAACCACTATTTCTTCTGCGGTCGCGACATCATCGCCTACCGGGCCTTCAACGTTCCGATCGAGACGGCTTGGAACATCCTCAACGAGTCTCAGAAGGGACTGTCCGGGGTCGAGGCACATGCTCGTCTCTCCATCACTCACTACAAGGGCAAGACCGAGGTGGCAGCCGTCACGAGCGATCCCATCGAAGGTGTGCCGCTGTCTGAGAAGGGGGTTGTCATCTTCAAGATTCTCCGAAACGCCGCGGATTCTCCCGACCGCGCCAAGGTCTGCATCGTCGGGCGCAACCCCGACGCCATCTGGTTCGACGACTATGCAGATCGTGTCATCTACGACGAGGCCGGGTTGTACGACTACTCCCGCGTCGTCAAGGTGGTGCCGGTGACCATCGGCGCCGCCGGATCATGAGCATTGTGAAGTCGTGATCGACAAACGCGTCGCAACCGTTCACGGCGCCGTCGAAGACATCCCCGATGGTGCCACCGTGATGATCGGCGGATTCGGCGAAGCGGGAAGTCCGATCGAGCTGATCCACGCTCTCATCGACCAAGGTGCTGCCGATCTCACCGTGGTCAACAACAACACGGGTAGTGGCGAGGTTGGCCTGGCGGCTCTGATCAAGGCGCGCCGTGTAGCGAAGATGATCTGCTCCTACCCGCGCACGGCTGACTCGACGGTCTTTCCCGAGTTGTACCGGAGCGGGGAAACCGCGCTCGAGCTGGTGCCTCAAGGCACACTTGCCGAGCGCATTCGGGCTGGTGGTGCCGGGATTCCCGCCTTCTACACCGCCACTTCGGTGGGAACTCCCCTCGAAGAAGGCAAGGAGCGACGCACCTTCGCAGACCGCGACTATGTGCTCGAGCACGGCCTCACGGCGGACTTCGCCCTCATCAAGTGCCGGGTGGCCGACAGTCACGGCAACCTGTTGTTCAACCGTACGGCGCGGAACTTCAGTCCCGTGATGGCGACCGCGGCCAACGTGACGATCGTTCAGACCGCCACACTCGTTCCACCGGGCGACCTCGACCCCGAGGTGGTGGTCACACCGGGGATCTTCGTCGACCGGATCGTGCGCGTTGCCCACCCGGCCCATGAGTCGGTGCTCGTCGCCGAGGGGGCCAGCTACCCGTGAGCGGTACGGCCACGATCGGGTTGACGCGGGACCAGATGGCGTCGCGCGCTGCGCTCGACATTCCAGACGGGGCTTACGTCAATCTCGGTATTGGGATCCCGGAACTCGTCGCCAAGTATGTCCCCGACGGTCGCGAAGTCATCTACCACACCGAAAACGGTCTCCTCGGTATGGGGCCGTAGCCCGACCCGGATCATGGCGACCCCGAACTCATCAACGCCGGTAAACGCCAAGTGACCGCCGTGCCCGGAGCGTCGTTCTTCCACCACGCCGACAGCTTCGTGATGATCCGCGGCGGCCACATCGACGTATGCGTGCTCGGCGCCCTCCAGGTCGCCGAGAACGGCGACCTGGCCAACTGGTCTACCGGAACGCCCGACGCCATACCGGCCGTTGGTGGGGCAATGGACCTCGTTGCCGGCGTCGGCACGATTCATGTCATCACTCAACACTCAACGAAAGGCGGACAACCGAAGCTCGTCGAGTCGTGCACCTACCCGCTGACCGGACCCGCCGTGGTGGACAGGATCTACACCGATCTCGCCGTCATCGACATCACGGAAGCCGGATTCCAGTTGGTAGAACTCAGCCCCGGAGTGAGCTACGACTACGTGGCAGAGAGAACGGGCGCCGCCCTCATCCCGATCCCCGCCGACGGAGGACTACAGGGGACATGACGGCCTCCACCGCCACCTCGCTGAGCGCGGCGCTCTATGCACGCGCTCAGGCCGTATTGCCGGGAGGAGTGAGCCGCAACACCGTGCTCCGCGACCCCCATCCGCTGTACGCCAAGAGCGCTTCGGGGCCTCGCGTCACAGACGTCGAGGGTGTGGAACGAATCGACTTCGCCAACAACATGGCATCGTTGATTCACGGCCACGCCCATCCCGAGATCGTGGCGGCCGTCACCGAACAACTCAGCAAGGGAACCGCCTTCACCCTGGCAACGGAAATCGAGATCCGCTTCGCCGAGCACCTCTGCAGCCGCAACGAGAACTTCGAAAAGATACGGTTCGTGAACTCGGGCACCGAAGCCGTCATGGGTTCACTCAAGGCAGCCCGGGCGTACACGGGCCGTCCCAAGATCGCCAAGCTCGAAGGGGCCTACCACGGCCTCTACGACTACGCCGAAGTGAGCCAGACATCGAATCCAACCAATTGGGGCAGCCTGGACTACCCAGAGAAAGTGCCCACCGCCCACGGGACACCCTCTTCTGTGCTGTCCGACGTCGTCATCATCCCGTTCAACGATCCCGAGCGTGCCCTGACCATCCTCGATCAGCACCAAAGAGAACTCGCCTGCGTCGTCTTGGATCTCATGCCCCATCGCGCCGGCCTTGCCCCGGCTACGTCAGAATTCGTATCGGCCATCCGTGACTGGACGCTCGGCGACGGGTCGCTACTCGTCTTCGATGAGGTCATCACCTTCCGTTCCGCGTACGGCGGAGCCCAGGACTGGTACCAGGTTCGCCCGGATCTCACCGCCCTGGGAAAGCTCATCGGAGGAGGTTTTCCCGTCGGCGCCATCGCGGGACGCGGCGATGTGATGGACGTGATGAACCCGCACGCCTCGCCCGTTCTGTTCCCCCATTCGGGCACGTTCTCCGCCAACCCGATCACGATGACAGCCGGACTGACGGCCATGGAGCTGTTCGACCGCCAGGCGATCGACAGAGTCAACGGACTGGCGCGAAGGGCCATTGAGGGAATCGAGGACGCCATCGGGACCACCGGCGTGACAGCGTGTGTCACCGGAGGTGGGTCGATGTTCCGCGTTCATCTCAAGGACCGCCCCCCGCAGAACTACCGTGATGCATTCCTTACGCCACATGAGTCTCGGCGGCTCAAAACGCTGCTCGACCACTTGTTCGATTCGGGATTGATGATGATCAACACATGTTCGGCGACTATGTCGACAGCCATGGACGAGGGTGACGTCGACGCGCTCGTCGACGCCATGGATGCCGGCTTCGCCGAACTTGTTCGGGGCTGACCCGCTCCCTGATATTGAGGAAGGTCAATGACACTGATGACGGATCCTGATCCCCACGATTTTCTGGCGCTCGGTTCAGTGTTGTCGGATCGGGAGCGGATGATCCGCGACACGGTCCGGACGTGGGTGAATAACGAGATTCTGCCGCATATCGCTGTCTGGTTTGAGGAAGGTTTTCTTCCAGCCACGCTGGCTAAGGACATGGCCGCTCTGGGGCTGTTGGGTATGCACCTTGAGGGTTATGGGTGTGCTGGTACGTCGGCCGTTGAGTACGGGTTGGCTTCGATGGAGCTCGAGGCGGCCGATTCGGGGGTGCGTTCGGTGATGAGTGTCCAGGGTTCTCTCGCCATGTTCGCCATCTGGCGGTTCGGGTCCGAGGAGCAGAAGCAGCAGTGGCTTCCTGGTATGGCGGCCGGTGACGTGATCGGATGTTTCGGCCTCACCGAACCCGACGCCGGATCTGATGTGGCCAATATGCGCACCTCGGTCCGTCAGGAGCGGGGCGGGGACTGGGTGCTCAACGGCACCAAGATGTGGATCACGAACGGCAGCATTGCCGATGTGGCGATCATTTGGGCTCGCAGCGACGACGGAACGATCCGGGGTTTCATCGTTCCGACCGATACGCCCGGCTTCGGTTCGAACCCCATTGAACACAAAATGTCTCTGCGGGCGTCGAACACCGCTGAACTGGTGCTCGACGACGTCCGGCTCCCCTCAGACGCGGTGTTGCCTGCAGTGGCCTCGATGCGCGGTCCGCTCTCGTGTTTGTCCGAGGCCCGCTACGGAGTCACCTGGGGAGTCATGGGCGCGGCGCGGGCCTGTTATGAGTCTTCCCTCAGCTACGCCCACCAGCGCCAAGCATTCGGAGGCCCCATCGGGCGCCTGCAGATGACACAGCAACGCCTGGTCGAGATGATGATCCGCGTGGAGAAGGGATCGCTGCTGGCTCTACACCTGGGCCGCCTCAAAGACGACGGCGACCTGTCACCGGCCCAGGTTTCGTTCGGGAAGATGGACAACGTTCGCGAAGCGATGTGGGTAGCACGCGAGGCGAGAGCTTTGCATGGGGCAAACGGCATCACCTTGGAATACCCACCCATCCGCCACATGATGAACCTGGAGAGTGTCTCCACCTATGAGGGCACCAACGAAATCCACCAGCTGATCCTGGGCCAAGCCATCACCGGCCACAACGCCTTCGGATAGGCGGGATCTAGCCTCACGTGCCCACATCCGACCGCATCCATCTCGCAAACCTGCCAACGCCCCTGGAGCGGGCGGAGCGGCTGAGCGACGCCTGGGCCAGGACGACAAATGATGCTCCTCAGATCTGGATCAAGCGCGACGACCTCACCGGCTTCGGGTTGTCGGGCAACAAGGTACGCAAACTCGAATACCACCTTGCCGCCGCGATCGACGCCGGCGCCGAGACCATCGTGACGTGCGGCGCTGCTCAATCGAATCACTGCAGGGCCACAGCGATCGCGGCGGCATCGCTGGGGTTACGCACCGTTCTCTTCCTCCGCACAGCTGACGGACGGGATCCGTCCGATACTGGGGGCAACTACCTGCTGATGCGCCTGGCGGGTGCCAGGTTCCGCTTCATCACTCCCGAGCAGTGGGAGGACCGTGACCAACTGATGGCCGAAGCAAGCGCCGAGATGGGAGCGGCGTGGGTCATCCCCGAGGGAGCCTCCGACCCGCTGGGTGCTCGTGGATTCGTCAACGCCGCCCACGAATTGGCCATACAGGTCGAGGACTTCACCGGACGCTTCACGATCTGGCATCCTGCTATGTCGGCCGGGACAACGGCCGGCCTCTTCGCCGGCGCCGTCGATGTGGGCCTGGACGCCGACATCGTCGGTTGTTCGGTGGGACATGATGCTGAGGTTCTGACCGCCCATGTCGATCAGATCCTCGAGGGCATGGCCCTTCGACCCGCCGTCGCCGTCGGGTCGACGCTCGAGATCACCGACGACTATGTCGGCGGTGGTTACGGCGTGATCAGCAACGAGCAGATGGAAGTGCAATCAGAGGCGACCCGACTCACCGGCTTGTTCTTCGACCCGACGTACACGGGAAAGGCGCTCTACGGTCTGCATCAAGAGATCGCGAAGGGCCGATATGGACCCGACGACACGGTGATCTACTGGCACACCGGCGGCGGCTTCGCCACCTTTGCCTACGACTGGGATCAGTTTCTGTCGTAGACACGCTCTTCCTGGTTCTCCAGGAACTCGTAGATCTCCACCAAATCCACTCCGGGGATCGTCTCCACCGGCATCGCGGCCAGCACGTGGCTATTCGGCGCAACAGAGGACCACATCTCACCCGACCACTTTGTCGCGAGGGCGTCTGAAGGTAACCGACAACAATCGCCGTCCGGGCAATCCGACGATGTCCTTCGCTCCGTGTCCCAGCCTCGGAACCACTTCGAATGCTCAAACCGCACGCCTGTGGTGATGGCATGCGGGGGTTCGCGGTCTTCCTCGACGAAAGTCGCACACCAGAAGGTCTCGCCGCCGGCATCCGTGTATTGGTAGTGGATCGTGTATCGAGAGTCCGAGACGAATGCCTGTCGCGTCCCCCACTCCCGACACAATCGCTGGCCCTCGATGGCTCCGACCGAGTTCATCGGGAAGGGCACGCCGTTGTTCTCGTACGCCTTCCAGATGATTCCCTGCTCGTCCGATCGAACAAAGTGGGTCGGGATACCCAGGTGCTCGGTGGCGAGGTTGGTGAACCGATGCGCGGCCATCTCGTACGAGACGTAGAAGTGATCCTTGATGTCCTCGACGGAGATATTGCGTTCCTCTTTCGCCTGGGAGAGGAATGGAACGGCCGCGATCTGCGGCATCAGCACAGCTCCCGCGAAGTAGTTGGTCTCCACACGCTGCCTGAGGAACTCGGCGAAGTTCGCCGGTTCTTGGTGGCCCAGTGCGAAGTGACCGAGCGTCTGGAGAACAACGGACCGCGCCCGGGCCGGATCCACCTGGTCCCGGGCCGGGACGTAGATACGGCGATTGCGCATGTCCGTCACGGATCGGGCTGCGGCGGGAACGTCCGGCGTGCGGATCATCTTGAAGCCGAAGAGGCTGGCGAGGGCATTTATGTCCCCTTTCGACATCGCTCCCTGGCCTTCGTACCCGATCCCGGCAACAGCCTCGCCTGCAACCTTCTCTAGCTCACCGAAGTAGTTGCCCCGATCGCGCATTTCTTCACGCAGCTCGGCGTTGACGGCTCGCGCTTCCTCGCGGGTGAATGAGGCGGCCGCATCGCGTCCCCGCAGCTCCTCGTAGAGCCGCACGATGTGCTCGAGAGCAACATCCGGAACCTTCACCGAAGGCTTGAGGAGGGCTAGACCCAGTCCGCGATATGCAGGATCGAGTTGGGCTCGCTCCACCGCGATCTCGAGCTGCGCTCGGTGGGTCGGCGCATCGGGCGACACGAGCTCGGCGACCGAGACGCCGAGAGCGGTTGAGAGAGAGTTCATCAGGCTGAGCTTGGGTTCTCTCTTGCCGTTTTCGACCATTGACAGATACGGAGCCGGCTTGGACACGGCCGCTCCAAGATCGTCCAGCGTCATGCCCTTGCGTTTGCGGTAGTGGCGGACGCGACGGCCGAACACCAGTGGATCGACGGTTGTGGTCATTGCAATATCACTCCCGATGGACTGTGGTGTTAAGAAACTCTGTTCTTACCTTAGCTAAAGGTGGCGAAACAGGTAAGAAGGTTGCATTCTTCCAACACCTTCTGCAACCAACCAACCTGCAACCAACCAACCTGCAACCAACCAACCTGCAACCAACCAACACCCTCCCGTCACCGATTGGGGAGCGAAACCAGTGGAGAAGATCGACATGAATGGCGACATGAATGGGCCACCTCGAGTCACTGTGACCGGACCGGTGGAGGGCCGCCACAACACGGTGACCACCGACGCGGCGATGAGCTTCGTCGCTGAGCTGCATCGCGCCGTAAGCGACCGTCGCCGTGACTTGCTGGCAGCCCGGTCGGCACGCCAGCTACACCTCGACGCCGGTGAGCAACCGGGTTTCCTCCCCCACACCGAAGACGTCCGCTGGGGTACGTGGAGAGTGGCCCCCGCGCCGAACGACCTCGCCGACCGCCGTTGTGAGATCACCGGCCCCACCGACCGCAAGATGGTCATCAACGCTCTCAACTCCGGGGCACGGGTATTCATGGCGGACTTCGAAGATTCGAACTCACCGACGTGGCACAACATGGTCGACGGCCAGCTCAATCTGATGGATGCCATCCGCCGCCGCATCGACTTCACCAACGTGGCAGGAAAGGAATACACGCTCGACGCCGAGGTCGCCACATTGATGGTGCGGCCCCGCGGCTGGCACCTCGATGAGCGCAATGTGACGGTCGACGGTGAGGCGATCTCAGCCGGCATCTTCGACTTCGGTTTGTTCATGTTTCACAACGCTGCGGAACTCATCGACCGCGACTCGGGCCCGTACTTCTATCTCCCCAAGCTGGAGAGCCACGTCGAAGCACGGCTGTGGAACGACGTGTTCGTGCTGGCCCAAGATCGGCTGGGCATTCCGCAGGGAACGATCCGGGCCACGGTGCTGATCGAGACGATCCTCGCTGCATTCGAGATGGATGAGATCCTCTACGAGCTGCGCGATCACTCCGCCGGCCTCAACGCAGGTCGATGGGACTACATCTTCTCCGTCATCAAGAAGTTCCGGAATCGGCCGGAGGCCGTACTCCCCGAACGCAACCAGATAACGATGACGGTGCCTTTCATGCGGGCGTACACGGAACTCCTCGTAGCAACCTGTCACCGGCGGGGAGCTCACGCTCTTGGCGGCATGGCGGCATTCATTCCCTCTCGACGTGACGAGGCCATCAACCAGACGGCCTTCACCAAGGTACGCGAGGACAAGGAACGGGAGAGCCACGATGGCTGCGACGGCACATGGGTCGCTCATCCCGACCTCGTTCCGCTCGCCACGGAGGTCTTCGATGCCGTCCTCGGCGATCGATCCAATCAGCTCGATCACACGCGCGAAGACGTCCACGTCACGGCCGAGGACCTTCTCAACTTCGAGGTCGCGGGAGGCTCCGTGACGGAAGTCGGCGTACGTACAAACGTGGACGTCGCCATCCAATATCTCGCCTCTTGGCTGCGAGGAGACGGCGCAGCGGCGATCTACAACCTCATGGAAGATGCCGCCACGGCCGAGATCAGCCGGTCACAGGTATGGCAGTGGGTCCGCAATGGTGTCGAAACGAGCGATGGCACCCTCATCGACGCGACGTACATCGGTCGCATCGCCGACGAGGAAACCGGGCGGATCGCTGCCGAAATCGGACAGACCGCGTATGACGAGGGCCGGTTCGCCGAGGCGAGGCAACTGTTCGAACAAGTGGCACTGGCGGACGACTTCCCCGAGTTCCTGACCCTTCCTGCCTACGAGATCCTGGAGAGAGTGGAGGTGGAGCGGTGACCAACGGAAGCACCATCCGACGGCGAGCCGAGAAGATCCGAGATGAGTGGCAGTCGAATCCGAGATGGGACGGGGCTCGACGCGACCACAGCGCCGAGGACGTCGTGCGTCTGCAGGGATCATTCGTCGAAGAACGTACTATCGCCCGCCACGGTGCTGAGCATCTGTGGGAACTTCTGACGACAAAGGATTACGTCAACGCACTCGGTGCCATCTCCGGCGGCCAGGCAGTGCAGATGGTCAAAGCGGGCCTCGAGGCGATCTATCTCTCGGGATGGCAGGTGGCAGCCGACGCCAACCTCTCGGGCAACGTCTATCCCGACCAGTCGCTCTACCCCATCAACTCGGCACCTGAACTCGTCCGACGGATCAACAACGCCCTGAGGCGGGCGGACGAGATCGAGTGGAGCGAAGGGGACGAATCGAGGGATTGGATGGTCCCGATCATCGCCGACGCCGAGAGTGGCTTCGGTGGACCGCTCAACGTCTTCGAGATCACCAAAGACTTCATCCACGCCGGTGCTGCCGCGGTCCATCTCGAGGATCAGCTGTCGTCGGAGAAGAAGTGTGGGCACATGGGAGGGAAGGTGCTCGTCCCAACCAGCCAGCACATCCGTACGCTCAAGGCAGCTCGACTCGCCGCAGACGTCGCGGGTACTTCGACGCTGGTGGTCGCTCGCACCGATTCGCTGGCAGCCACCTTGATCACCTCTGATATCGACGAGCGAGACCGGCAATTCACCAGCGGCGAGCGCACCGCCGAAGGTTTCTACGAAGTGGCAAACGGCATGGATGCCGCCATCTCGAGAGGTCTCGCATATGCCCCTTATGCCGACCTGGTGTGGTGCGAGACATCAACTCCCGACCTGGACGAAGCCGGGCGATTCGCTGCCGCGATCCACGCCGAGTACCCCGGCACGATGCTCGCCTACAACTGCTCGCCCTCGTTCAACTGGAGGCGTCACCTCGACGACGCCACCATCGCCAAGTTCCAGAAGGAGCTGGGCGCGATGGGATACCGCTTCCAATTCATCACGTTGGCCGGCTTCCATGCTCTGAACGCATCGATGTTCCAGCTCGCCCGCGGGTACGCGGCGAACGGGATGCCGGCATATGTGGAGCTCCAGGAGGCCGAGTTCGGGCTCGAGAACATGGGCTACACGGCAACCCGTCACCAGCGCGAGGTGGGTGCCGGGTACTTCGACCAGGTGTCACAGGTCATCTCCGGCGGCACGTCGTCCACACTGGCGCTCGAAGGATCAACCGAAGCTGACCAGTTCTACGACGCCTGAAGACGCGTCTGGCGTACCGCAGACCCATATTTGGGTCTGCGGTACGCCAGACGCCCAGGGACGGTCAGAATGTGGGCATGGAGTTCACGATCGCCTCTCGTTACAACGGCCCTCCCCGCTCCGGGAACGGCGGCTATTCGGCCGGGTCCATCGCACAGTTCATCGACGGCACGGCACGGGTCCGGCTCCACGTCCCGCCACCGCTGGATCGTCCCCTGCGCGTTGAAGAGACCGACGATGGGGTAGCCGCTTTCGACGATGACGTCGTGGTGATGTCGGCGCACTCCGCGGACCTTTCGATCGACATCCCCGAGCCCCCGTCGATCGACGAAGCCGCAGCCGCGGTTGCCGGCTTCCCCGGTTTCTCGTTCCACGCGGCACCGACGTGTTTCGTCTGTGGCACCGATCGACCCTCCCCCGACGGGCTGGCGATGTACCCCGGCCCAGTAGACGGCATGGCAGTCGTGGCTGCGCCGTGGACCCCGCCCGAGGAGTACGCAGAGGCCGACGGCACGTTCTCAGAAACGGTCCTGTGGGGTGTCCTCGACTGCCCGGGAGCATGGGCCGCCACAGCCGCGGATCCCGAGGGAATGCCCTACTTCCCGACACTCGGCACGATGACAGCGGCGATCGACGAGCCTGTCACCGTCGGCGAGTCGTTGATCATCGTTGGCTGGCACCTCGAAACCGAGCGGCGGAAGCTGCACACCGGGGCCGCGTTGTTCACGAGCGAAGGCACGCTCAAGGCCAGGGCGCGCCACATCGAGATCAAGGTGCCTGCAGACTGGACCAAGAAGTAGCCGCTGTCAGGCGACCAGCATCATCGACAGTATCTCCGCTACGAGAGCGGGTTTGTCGGAGCCTTCGATTTCGACCGTCACACCGGTCTTGACCAGCCAACGGCCCCCGCCCTTGTCGGTGACTTCTTTGAGCACGGTCCTCGCCCGCAGCCTGCTCCCCGCCCGCACCGGCTCGACGTAGCGAATCCGATCGGAACCGTAGTTGAGCACCATCTGCGTGCCCTCGAGCTGGGGAAGCGCCTCGATCAGCATGGGCGTGATCAGGCTCAGCGTCAGATAGCCGTGGGCAACGGTCGTCCCCAGCGGTGTTTGCGCAGCAGCCTCGGGATCGACATGGATGAACTGGTGGTCGTCTGTGACATCGGCGAACGCTGTGATCCGATCCTGGTCCACCTCGACCCAATCGGAAATACCGAGCTCGGTGCCGACGCGCGTCGCGAACTCTTCCGGGGTAACCGTCTCCATGGAGTTCTCCAGAATAGGGGGGCGCTGATGCCGAGGGTAGATTGCCGGGCCATGCAGCTGGCGGGTAGAAGTGTGGTCGTCACCGGAGCCGGATCCGGTATCGGAGCGGCAATGGCAAAACGCTTCGCAGCAGAGGGCGCACGGGTGCTGGTCTCCGACATCAACGAAGCGGCAGCTTCACGTGTGGCCGAAGAGATCGGCGCGGCCGCCCACGGCGCCGACGTCTCTGTTGAGAGTGACGTCGTGGCGATGGTCGAGACCGCCAATGCTGCCAACGGGCCTATAGACGTCTTGTGCCTCAACGCAGGGATCGCCGCAGGCGGCAGCGTCGACGTCCCCAACGATGCCTGGCAACACACATGGGATGTCAACGTCATGTCGCACGTCTACGGAGTGCGAGCCGTACTCCCCGCCATGCTCGCTCGAGGCGAGGGGTATCTCGTGCACACGGCGTCCGCCGCGGGGCTGCTCACCAACATCGGTGCGGCTCCATACAGCGTGACCAAACACGCCGTCGTCGCACTTGCCGAATGGCTGTCCGTCACGTACGGGTCCGCCGGCATTCGCGTGTCCTGCCTCTGCCCGCAGTTCGTCGACACGGCGCTGCTCGACGAGCTCGCCGCCGTTTCACCCGCCTTTTCGGCATTCGCACGCGAAGGATCAATCTCGCCCGAAGATGTGGCCGCAGCGGTCGTCGTCGGTTTGGCCGACGAGCGATTCCTCATCCTCCCCCATCCTGAGGTCGCCGACTACTTCGCCAACAAGGCCTCCGACTACGAGAGGTGGCTCGCGGCGATGCGGCGGCTGCAAACGTCGCTCGACGCGGACCCTGCGACCATATGACCAGCTTCTTCGGTCGTCGCGTTGATTCTGTGAGCCTTTAGGAAGAGGGTTTCTTCCTGCTGACAGCCAAAAACCAGCGGCTGGCGACTAACTGCCGCAAGTCACCAGGCCGCCTGCGTCCACGCCGGTCGCCGGAAGCTGATACGCCGCTTGGTCGGGGATGAACTCCGGTGTGTTGGCGGTGTCGGTCTGGTTGCCTTCGGGCCATGTCGATTGACTCGACCAAGAGGATCCGTCCCACAACGCCAGCGTCCCGAACAAGGACCCTTCCCGGTCGGTCGGGATGCCGGTCATGTAGTAGAGCAAGGTGTCACATGCATACACACCGAGGGGCTCCGGGGCGATGTTCTCCTCGTTGCAGATCGGCGGATCACCGTTGTACGGGGAGTTGGTGAGTGCCTCGATCGTGCCATCAACACCGATCGAGTTGCCGGGGCACATCGGATCACCTGTCGAGGCGTCGTAGCCGCGGTAGAGCACCACGTAGAGGTTGTTGTACTGGTACCAGTGGGCCTCCACGGGACCCGGCAGTGCGAGATCCCCTTCGAGCACTCCCTTGACCGGGGTCTCGGGAACCGCCACCACCGGCGGCTCTGTGGTCGTAGTCGTCTCCTCGATGGTCGTCGTCGTCGTCGACTCCTCGCGCGTCGAGGTCGTAGATTCCTCGGTTGTGGTCGTTGTCGACTCTTCCGTGGTGGTCGTTGCTTCCGTAGTGGTCGTCGTGGTCGTCGCCGCTTC
>JAUVPA010000057.1 GCA_030598905.1 Acidimicrobiia bacterium | reverse complement strand
GGCCTTGACGTGGTCGTCGACGAGGGCCTCACCGAGTGGTGGCTCGCCAAACGTTGGGCTGGCATCGTTTGGGAGGACTTGCCTCGGGAGCGACCGGGAGAACTCGAGGCCTACCTGGCCCAACCACACGATCTCCCCTTCTCGCCGGAGTCGCTCGAAGACATGGCGGCCCGGCTCGAGGGCGTCATCGAGGCTCATCATGAAGCCGGCCCGATCGCAATCGTCTCCCACCAGGATCCGGTGCAAGCCGTCCGCTTCCACCTCACCGGGCGTCCGTGGCAGGGCTTCCAATCCGACAAACCGGGCCATGGCAGCGTCATCGAGCTCCATGGCGGCGACGGCGGTATCGAGGAGGTGGCCTATTGGGAGCCAACACAAGGAATTCCTTTTCCACCTCGCGACTGATCGAACCGATGCAGGCTCGGTCATAATTCAGCAGGTGGCGAAAGCACCTCCGGCATCTCCGCCCTCCGGCACACGATCCTCAAAGATGATCGCGGCGCTCGTCGGCCTTTCCGGCCTACTCTGGGCTGGCTCTCTTGCTGCGACACCGGGCCCATTGGCACCTTCTTCGGCACTCGCCATCGCCATCGGTTTTGTGATCTTCACCGTCATCGCCGTTGCCGGTCTCCTTCTCGTCCGAGCACCGTGGTCGCGTTGGGTCGGGCTCGGGGTTGCGTCTTTCGGCATCCTCATCGGCGCCCGTGACATTGGGCCGCTCGGATGGCTCGCAGTCGGCGCGTCCTTCGCTGCGATCATCGGGCTGACCGGGCCGTGGCTCAACGTGTGGCTGCGGAAGCGTCCCTCTGCAACGGACATCGGATGGCAGCCGATCGTGCTCGTCTTCGCTTCGGTCGGGCTCACCCCGCTCGTCGGTCTGGCCTCACCGAGCGGCCTCTCCATCAGTCACGGGCTGCTGGCCGGCGCCGGCCTTTTTTTCGGTTGGGCTTACGCCCGTGCCGAGATGTGGAGCCTGTGGGGTCTCCGACTGATCATCCTCCCTGCGTCGTTGCTGACCATCCCCGCTAACTCAGCCGGAGCCGTCGTCCTGGTACTTGCAGCAGCGGGGATCACCGCATTGGCGTGGACACGCCAGGCACGAAAGGCGCTCGGTGGACCGTCGCCCGTGCTTCCCGCGCCCCGCCCGCCCCGAAAGGAACGGAAGTGAACATCCACGACGGCGCGACCGTGGCTCTCAACTCCGCTTTGGGTTTCGCCGGCGGGTGGATACTCGGCGGCCCGACGATGGCGGTTGTGCTTTTCACCGTCGGAGCCGCTTTCGCGGTGTTCGCCAACCGCTTCGATATCCGTACCACGCTGGCCGTCGTCGTGTTCGGAGCGGCGCTGGTCGGCGCGATCATCGGAGCCCGGGTCGTGCACGTCCTCTGCCTACCCGGTTCGTGTGTGGCGATGGAAACGACGGCTGGCGTCGTGACGGCGATCGGAGCGTTCATCGGAGTAGGCCTGGTGGCAGCCCTGGTGGCCCGCTCGTTCGACGAATACCGCGAAGAGACAGCCAAGAGAGACCACAATCGGTAGTCGGACTCTTGCCGATGGCTGACAGCCGACTACCGACAGCCGATCTTCAGGGCCGCCCCCAAATCAGCGACACATTGTGCCCGCCGAAGCCGAAGGAGTTCGTCATGGCGGTGTTCACCGTGACTTCTCGGGCCTCGTTCGGCACATAGTCCAGATCACATTCGGGATCGGGTGTCGTGTAGTTGATCGTCGGTGCAATCACACCATCGCGGATGGTGAGTATGCACACCAGCGATTCGATGGCGCCGGCGGCGCCCAGCATGTGACCCGTCATCGACTTGGACGACGAAATGGGGATGTCACCGGCCCTCTCTCCGAACACCGTCTTGATGGCAAGCGTCTCTGTGACGTCGTTCGCCTGCGTGGATGTTCCGTGGGCGTTGATGTAGTCGACCGAATCGAGTTCGGCGTCTGTCAACGCCGCCGTCATAGCTGCCGCAGCGCCGGCACCGCCGGGTCGTGGCAGCGTGATGTGGTAGCCGTCCGCAGCCATCCCGTAGCCGAGGAATTCGGCGTGGATGGTCGCTCCGCGGGCGATCGCGTGCTCGCGCTCTTCGAGGATCAAGACGGCCGCGCCTTCGGCCATGACGAAGCCGTCGCGGTCGGCGTCAAAGGGACGTGACGCACCTTGGGGATCATCGTTGCGCGTGCTCATCGCCCGTGCCTGGCCGAAACCGCCGACCGCGAATCGTGTGAGCGGCGCTTCGGCACCCCCGGCGACCATGACGTCAGCTGCACCTCGGGCAATGATCGCTGCTGCATCACCAATGGCGTTGGCGGACGCGGCGCAGGCCGTGACGACGCAGCTGTTGGGTCCGAAGAGGTTGAAGTCGATCGACACCATCCCCCCCGCCATGTTGCTGATGATCTTGGTGATTCCGAAGGGGCTCAGGCGTCGAGGACCCTCGTTGAAGAGCACGTAGAACTGATCCTCGAACGTCTCCACACCACCGATGCCGGTACCGACGAGCACTCCTGCGCGATAGGCCGTTGGATCATCTTCCTCATATTCGAGCCCGGCATCATCGAGTGCCCGCTTGGAGGCCACCCAGAACAACTGGTCGTACCGGTCCATACGCCGCGACTGGCGCTTCGGCATGAACTCCTCGATGTCAAAATCCTTGATCTCGCCACCGATTTGAGTCGCCATGTCGGACACATCGATCGACTCGATGCGGCTGATACCCGACGTTCCAGCCTGGACGTTCTTCCAGAACGGTTCGATGGTCGCCCCGAGAGAGCTGACCGTTCCAAGGCCAGTCACCACCACGCGACGGTTCTGCATGAGCTCTCCTACGAATCCAGCTTCTGCTCGACGAGGTCCACGGCCTGTCCGACCGTCTGGATCTGCTCGGCCTCCTCATCGGGAATCTTCACTCCGAAGTTGTCCTCGAGAGCCATCAGCAGTTCCACGACGCCGAGCGAATCAACCTCGAGATCCTCTTCGAACGTGGCGTCCATTGCGATCTTGTCACGCTCGAGTCCGAGCTCATCAACAAGCAGGTCGGTGAGCTTCGATTCGATCTCGGCTCGTTCCATTGCCATGTCCTTCCTCGTTTGCTTTTCGTCAACCAATCTGGTCAAAGGGCCAGTCCACCGTCCACGACGATGGTCTGGCCCGTGATGTAGGAGGCTTGTTCCGAGGCAAGATAGCCCACCGCCGACGCCACCTCCTGTGGACTGCCCAGACGTCCAAGCGTGATCCTTTCGACCACAGCATCGGCCGCTTCGTTACCAAGAGCGGCGGTCATGTCCGTCTCGATGAAACCGGGAGCAACGACGTTGGCGGTGATTCCTCGCGATCCGACCTCGCGCGCCACCGATTTCGTGAAGCCGATCACGCCGGCCTTGGAGGCCGCATAGTTGGCCTGACCGGCGTTCCCCGAAATCCCGGACACCGAGCTGACGGAGATGATCCTTCCCCACTTGGCACGCAGCATCCCGCGCAACGCCGCCTTGGTGCACAGATAGACGGATCGGAGATTCGTGTTGATCACGGCATCCCACTTCTCCGGACCCATTCGCAGCAGGAGATCGTCCCGGGTGATTCCTGCGTTGTTGACCAACACCTGGACGGGGCCGAGATCCGCGGCGGCCGATTCGAAGAGCCCGGCGACGGCGTCCTGGTCCGAGACGTCTGCTTGGTAGGCCCGGGCCTCGCCCCCCGCAGCTGTGATGGTGTCCACGACATCGGCCGCAGCAGCAGCGCTCGATGCAAAGTTGACGGCGACCGGGTGTCCCGAGGCGGCCAGCTCGACCGCGATCGCGCGGCCGATACCGCGAGATCCACCGGTGACGAGTACGGGCCGTATCACGCCGAGACGCGCTTCTTCTCCATCAGCTCGAGCACCAACTCGAGACCCGTCCTGTCGGTCGGCGGCAACTTTGCATCCGATACCCCGAGGGCCTCAACGCGATCTCCCCAACGGACCACGCTTGCTCCCCAGGTGAGGCCGGCACCAAAGGCGACAAAAAGGACGTTGCCGCCGGGACTCACCTTTCCCTCTTCGATCGCCTCCGACAACGCTATCGGGATGCTGGCAGCCGACGTATTGCCGTATCGGACGATGTTGGTGTAGACCTTGGACTCGTCGAGATCGAGGCGGCGAGCCGTGGCGTCGAGGATCCTGAGGTTGGCTTGATGAGGAATCAGGACATCGACATCCTCGAAGTCCAGCTCCGCTTCCTTGAGAGCGAGCGCCGCCGATTCCCCCATCTGGGTGACGGCGTTTCGAAATACTTCCCGGCCGTCCATGATGATCCTCATCGGGACCTCGTTGCCGACAAACGAGGTCCCAACCCCCTCGGCCGTCAGCACCCCGGCGAGACTCCCATCTGAGCCGACCGTCATCGAGAGGACACCCTCGTCTCCCTTAGCGGCCTCGAGCACGACCGCTCCCGCCCCGTCTCCAAACAGAACAGCCGTCGACCGCTCCTCGAAATCCAAGTAGGGCGTGATCCGCTCCGAACCGATCAGCAGGATTCGGTCGGCGGCGCCGGTGGCGATGAGCCCCTGCGCCATGCTGAGTCCGTAGATGAAACCTGTGCAACCGGCGTTGAGGTCGACTGCCGCGGCGTTGACTGTGCCGAGTTTCGCCTGGACGTAGCAGGCGGCAGCCGGGATCTGTCGATCGGGGGTACAGGTCGCAAGGATTACGTAGTCGATGTCGGCGGCTTCGAGACCCGCCGCGGCAAGAGCATGGGCGCCGGCGACCGTCGCCATATCGGAGTTATCGGTGTGGCTGACGCGCCGTTCTTTGATACCGGATCGGGAGGTGATCCACTCATCGGAAGTGTCCATGACCGATGCCAGGTCTTCATTGGTCAAGACGGGTTCGGGTGTGCAGCGGCCCCATCCCGTGATCGACGCTCGTCGCATTGGCTACCCCTCTCTGCGGTGCGGTCAGTCTACGGAGAGGGACGCTGCTGCGGCGGGCACATCCTCCAGCTGGGAAACGGTGAGCACCTCTACTCCGGACACGGAGCGCTTGGCGAGACCCGCGGTCACGTTGCCCGGGCCCACATGCACAAAGGTCGTCACGCCATCGTCTGCCATACGAACCAGACTCTCCGCGAACAACACCGGCGACACCAACTGCTCGGCAAGGTTCAACCCCGGGTCGGTCATAGGTCGGGCCGATGTATTGGCGTAGACAGGGAATTGAGGCTCAGTGAACTCTGTGGCGGACAATGCTGAGTCGAGCGTCTCGACGGCCGATGCCATGAAAGGCGAGTGGAAGGCTCCCGCGACCTTGATGCGTATGGCCCGGCGAACCCCGAGATCGCGCGCATTGTCGACGAGCCATGTGATGTCGTCGGCGCCCCCGGCGAGCACGATCTGGCCGGGCGCGTTGATATTGGCAACGTACAAGCGCCCGCCGTCGTCGCGCCTGCCGGCTGCGATCGCCTCCGCCGGGCCCCGGTCGGCACCGAGCAAGGCCGCCATACCGGACGGCTCCAATTGGGCGGCTGCATTCATGGCAGCACCCCGAGCCGCCACGAGTCGCAGCCCCTCCCAATAATCCATCGCTCCCGATGCGGCCAATGCGGTGTACTCGCCGAGTGAATGGCCGGCAGCCGCGGCCGGAGGGTGATCGACGGCTGCAGCGAACGCTTCGTACAGGGCATATGCCGTCGCGTAAAGAGCAGGCTGGGCCCGATCGGTACGCGTCAATTCCTCTTCGGGTCCCTCGGCGACGACAGTCTCGAGTGACCAGCCGAGAACCTCGTCCGCGCCCGAACCCAAAAGGTCCGGTCGCCGAGCGAACACATCGGCGGCCATGCCGACGGCTTGGCTGCCTTGGCCGGGAAACAACACGGCATACGCCTTCACGTCGTCAGGTCCAGCGCGGCACGGCTTCTCATCGTGGGCTGCCTCCATCTCGGTTCACAATTCGCATTATGTACCCTGCCGACGACCCGTCACCGCACATCGCGAGACCTCACCATGACCGAACCCGCCTCTTCCTTGCTGTCGCGCATCGGCGTCGGACCGAAAGCACCATTGCGTGTTCCGGTGGAATTCGATCGGCTCTACGACCTCGCCTACAACATGTGGTGGTCGTGGGATCCGATCGCGTACCAACTGTGGGGACAGATCGACGCCAAGGCCTGGGTCCACAACCGCAATCCTCTCAGCCTGCTTCTCGTCGTCGAGCCTTCGACGTGGGAAGCGCTTGCCTCCAACTCGACCTTCGTCGAGCTCTACTCCGAAGCCGTCGAACGGTACGACGACTACATGCGTTCGACGGCAACATGGTTCGCCGAGAACCACGGCGAGGCGCCCGACGAAACCATCGCGTACCTCTGCGCCGAGTACGGGATCCACCACAAGCTCCCGTTGTACTCGGGAGGGCTCGGCGTGCTCGCGGGAGATCATCTCAAGGCGGCATCCGACCTCGGTGTACCGCTCCTCGCTGTCGGTTTGCTCTATCGCCGCGGCTACTTCCGCCAGAACGTCGATCCCGACGGATTACAACAACACACCTACCTGCCGCTGGAACTCAGCCGCCGCTCGGTTCGTGAGGTTCTCGACTCTCGAACGGGAAGGCCGCTGCGCGTTTCCGTCGAGCTGGCCGGCCGCACGGTCGCCGTGGGTGCGTGGCGGCTCGACGTCGGACGAGTCCCCCTGCTCCTCCTCGACACGGATCTTCCGGAGAACGACCCGGCCGACCGGCCGATCTCTCACATCCTCTACGTACGAGGACGTGAGATGCGCTTCGCTCAGGAAGCCGTACTCGGAATCGGTGGAGCCAGAACGATCAGGGCACTCGGGATCGAGCCGACGATGTGGCATGTCAACGAGGGGCATGCCTCGATGTCGCTGCTGGAGCGCATGTCTTGGCAGCTTCAAGACGGAGCCGACATGGCGACGGCCGAGGAGAAGACCGCCGCCAACACGCTCTTCACTCTCCACACCCCGGTGCCTGCCGGAAACGAGGCGTTCAACTCAGACATCGCACGAGCGTATCTCGGTGGCACGGTCGAAGGAGTCACGCATGATGATCTATTGAGGCTGGGTCGGGGAAAGGACGAGGGCCGTTTCGACTTGGGCGCTCTTGCCATCCGATTGTCGGCGAGGACCAACGGGGTGTCGAGGCAGCACAGCGAACTGGTGACAGAAGACTGGGGCGACCTCATCGGTGGGAGTGCCGACTCCATCACCAATGGGATCCACCCCCAAACATGGGTCGGCCGCAACATCGAGCGGCTCTTCCGTCGTGCTATTGGACCCGACTGGACACAACGGGTCGGCGAACCAGCGATCTGGAAGGCCCTCTACGACATCAACGACGCCGACCTGTGGCGTGCTCATGAAGCACAGAAGGAATTGATGCTTCGTCGGCTGCGAGGCCGGTTGCGAGAGCAGTTCGGCCGCCACGGCAACAGCCCCAACCGGCTTCGCTGGATCGACGACCAGTTGACACCGGGGCGTCTCACGATGGTGTTCGCCAGGCGATTCGCCACCTACAAACGTCCGGGGCTCCTCTTCTCGGACCGGAACAGGCTCCACGCCATCCTCACCAACCCCGAGCGACCGTGCCAGATCGTCTTCGCAGGCAAGGCTCACCCGGCAGATCGCGAAGGTCAGGGTCTCGTTCGCTGGATCGTCGAGATGACGCAGTCCTCGGAGTTCGAAGGTCACGTGTTCTTCATCGAGGACTACAACATGCTGCTCGGCAAGACCCTGGTGACCGGCGCCGATGTGTGGCTGAACACGCCGCGGCCGCCGAAAGAGGCGAGCGGGACATCGGGAATGAAGGCTGCGGTGAACGGTGCCGTCAACCTCTCCGTACTCGATGGTTGGTGGCTGGAGGGCCACACCTCCGCGAACGGGTGGGGTTTCGGCGAGAGCTCGGACTCCGATTCAGCCGACGCCTCCACCCTCTACGACCTTCTCGAGTCCGAGGTGATCCCACGTTTCTACGAGAGAGGTGACGACGGCATCCCGAGGGTGTGGATCGACACGATGCGTGAGTCGATGGTCGGAGCCCTGACCAACTTCACCGCCCAGCGCATGGTGATGGAGTACGTCGAAAAGGCCTACTTGCCTTTGGCAAGTAGGCCTTAGTCGGTAACTGTTGGTCATTAGTCCTTAGCCAGAGGCTCTTTTCTCCCTTACAGCCAATAGCCAACGACTCTCATAACTTCGTGAGTGCCTTTCTGATGCCCCTCACCGCTTGGGTGATTCTCTGTTCGTTTTCCACGAGGGCGAAGCGGACGTGTCCATCGCCGGAGGGACCGAACCCGATACCAGGACTCACGGCGACATTCGCCTCGTCGAGCAAGTAGAGGGCGAACGACAGCGAGTCCATGTCGGAGTAGGGACCAGGGATCTCGGCCCACACGAACATGGTTCCGGCCGGTCTCTCGATCTTCCATCCCGCTCGGTTGAGGCCATCCACGAGTACGTCGCGTCGTTTGGTATAGATGGCGTTCACCTGGGGCGGATAGTCGTCACATTCGTTCAGCGCGATGATGGACGCGATTTGGATCGGCTGGAACGTGCCGTAGTCGAGGTACGACTTCAGCTGCGCCAGCGCTCCCACCATCTCCTGGTTTCCCACGACAAACCCGACTCGCCAGCCCGCCATCGAGTGGCTCTTCGACAGTGTGTACAGCTCGACTCCTACCTCTTTGGCCCCTTCGACTTCGAGCAGCGAGGGAGGCCGATACCCGTCGAAACCGAGGTCGGCGTAGGCAAAGTCGTGAATCAACATCACCTCGTTGTGCTTCGCGAAGTCGACGAGTTGCTCGAAGAAGGAGACGTCGACGCACGCCGTGGTTGGATTGTGCGGAAACGACGTGAGGATGACGCGTGGCCGTGGCCAGGACTGGTGGAACGCTTCGAGCAGGCGAGAGAAGAAATCGGCGTCGGTCGACAGCCTGACTCGGTGAACCTCGGCCCCGGCGAGAGCCGGCGCGTAGATGTGGATCGGGTACGAGGGCTCCGGCACCAAGGCGACGTCGCCGGGCTGAACCAAGGTCCAGATCAGGTGCGACAGGCCCTCCTTGGCTCCGATGGTGTTGATCACCTCTGTG
>JAUVPA010000146.1 GCA_030598905.1 Acidimicrobiia bacterium | reverse complement strand
GGCTCCGGGGGGGAGACTCGAACTCCCAACAAACGGATTAACAGTCCGCTGCTCTGCCGATTGAGCTACCCCGGAAAGTGCCTGACAAGGCGCCGGGAGGATATCACCCGGACCTTGGTATCCCCGGAGCCGAACGGCGCCCACTGTGCAACAATCGGCTCATGAAGTTCCGCACAGGACTTGTCGTCGGCCTCGGCATCGGTTTCGTTCTGGGTGCTCGCGCCGGACGCGAACGGTACGAGCAGATTCGCTCCGCGACGCAGTCCGTTCTCGGCGACGAACGGTTCCAGCAGATGGTTGCCGTCGCCGAGAAGGGTGGCAGCGTCGCTCGCGGGTTCGCCGGCAACGGTCTGGTGGCTGCATCGGACAAAGTCCGTGACGCGGCGATGAAGAAGCGTCACGTAAAGGCCACGGTTGATCCCGAGGGAAATGGGAGTTCCGGTCGACCGGAGTGACCCCCTCCGCCTCGCTGCGCTCGGTACGTTGTCCGCCACCGCCACCGCCCCCTGAACGGGAGGCAGCTGAGGCCTAGCCGCTTTCTAGGTAACCCTCTAGCTTCTTGGCGCGGGCGGGCTGGCGAAGCTTGGCCAATGCCTTGGTCTCGATCTGACGAATTCGCTCTCGCGTGACTCGGAAATGGGCGCCGACCTCCTCCAGCGTGCGCACCTTGCCGTCGGCGAGACCGAAGCGCATGATCAACACCTGACGCTCGCGGTCGTTGAGGCCTTCCAAAGCCAGGCTGAGGTAGTCCTGGAGCAGCCGGAACGTCGCCTCCTCGACCGGCACGTCGGCATCGGGATCCTCGACGAAGTCGCCGATCGTCGAGTCGTCCTCCTCCCCGAGTGGTGTCTCGAGCGACACAGGATCGAGGGCGATGCGCCGCAACTCGGTGATCTTCTCCGGCTCAAGTTCGAGCTCGGTGGCGATCTCCTCGATCGTTGGTTCTCTCCCGAGGTCTTGCATAAGGGTGCGCTGCGCCTTGGCGAGCTTGTTGATCGTCTCGACCATGTGCACAGGAACACGGATCGTCCGCGCCTGGTCGGCCAATGCCCTGGTCACGGCTTGGCGGATCCACCACGTCGCATAGGTAGAGAACTTGAAACCCTTGCGGTAATCGAACTTTTCTACGGCTCGTATCAGACCGAGATTGCCCTCCTGGATGAGGTCGAGCAGACCGAGCCCCCGACCTACGTACTTCTTGGCGATCGAAACGACCAATCGCAGGTTGGCCTCGACGAGCCTCTTACGCGCCCGATCTGCCTTGCGGACGGCCCGCTCCAGAATTCGGACCTCGCCGTCGCTGAGGTCGACGCCGAGCTCTAGCTTCTCGTCGCTACGAATGCCGGCTTCCATCTGCATCGCCAGCTCGACCTCTTGCTGAGGCGTCAGCAGTGGGTAGCGACCGATCTCCTGGAGATACATACGAACCGGATCCGATACATGGACGAGCTCGTAACTGCTCTGTGTTGTTGCGGCTTGTGTGTCCTCGCTGTCTTAACGGATCGAAATCCCTTCGCCGCGAAGCGCAACGAAGACCTCGTCGAACGACTCTGCAGGAGCCTCGGCATCCTCTAACTCCTGTTGGATCTCACTCATCAGCAAGAAGCCGCGCTGAACCCCGCGAGTGGTCAGATCGTCGAGCACGCTTCGTGCGATGTCGTTCATTCTCTGCTCCGCAAGTCTCGCCGTTCTCGCTCCAACGCTATCAAGCCTTTGAAGACGACTGAATACTCATCATCATCGGCATCTGGATTCAAGGACTGCAGCTCCGTACGGTGCGCCTCGATCTTGCGCTCCACCGCAGCAAGGGCCAATCGGTCGAGCACCTCTTGGGACTCCGGGAGCGGTCGATCGTCCATTGCCAGGCGACGCAACAACGCCGCAGCAGGCGAGTCATCGGTGCCGATCACCGATCCGAGATCGGGCGGATCCCCCGGCGCCAGGGCTGCCACTGCCGGCCCGACCAGCTCGAAAGCTGCGCGATGTTCTCTTCTCACAAAAAGATCTGCCCCTACTCCGTCGCGAGGCAACGAAGCGTCGTTGGCCAGAATCAGCCGCAGCAGCTCTTGCTCGGCGCGCTCGGTTCCCGTGAGCGGAGGGTCTGGCTCGCGTTCTTCACCGGCGTCTTCGGGGCCGCGACGGGTTCCTCGCCGCACCGCACTCGAAACCACATCGAGGTCAACGCCCGTGCGGCGGGAAATCAGTACGGCGTATTCGTGCCGTGTCACCGGGTCGGGATGAAGGGCGATGAGCTGAGCCGCGGCCCGCACAGCTCGGCTCCTCGCCTCCGGCTCGGCGAGATCGTGGCTTTCGAGCTCCCGTTCGATCCGGAACTGCAACAAAGGTGCCGACTCGTCGATCGCCTTCTCGAGACTCAACACATCGCCGGCCGCTACCAGATCAGCCGGATCTCGCCCTGCAGGAAACGCCGCGACCCGAAGGTCGAGATCACCCGGAATGGATCGCTCGAATCCGCGGATCGCAGCCCCGGCGCCCGCCTCGTCTGCGTCGAAAGCGAGGACGACGCGCTCCGAGAAGCGCCTGAGAAGGTCGAGATGATCCTCGCCGAGCGCTGTGCCGCACGTGGCAACCGCTACGGGCATGTCGGCGAGGTGGAAAGCGATGACGTCGGTATATCCCTCCACGACGACTGATCGGTCGGATCGCACGATGTCGGACTTGGCCCAGTTCAGTCCGTAGAGAAGCCGGGACTTGTGATAGATCGGCGTTTCGGGCGAGTTGAGGTACTTCGGTCCGTCCCCATCCAGGATGCGCGCCCCGAAGCCGATGCCGTCACCACGCAGGTCGTAGATCGGGAACATCACCCGCCCCCGGAATCGATCGATGAGAGATCCCCTGCGGCTCTTCGAAGCCAGCCCGGCGTCGAGCATCGCCCGATCGTGGATCTCGTGATCGCGCAAATGAACCACCAGACGATCCCAGTCCGGTGGCGAGAAGCCGATCATGATGCGGTCGACGACATCGCCGTTGTAGCCACGCCCGCGGATGTACGAACGAGCGTGGCCCGCCGATTCATCAGACTTCAGGGTCTGGTGATAGAAGCCGATCGCCGCCTCGACGGCATCGACCAGCTCCTGACGTCGGTCTCGGCGCTTTGCCGCCTCGGGGTCGGGGGCGATCTCTACGCCGGCGCGTCGAGCGAGCAACTCCACGGCGTCGGAGAAACCGAGACCCTGGGTCTTTTCGACCCATCGATAGACGTCACCACTCTCGCCGCATCCGAAGCAATGATACAAACCGCGGGCGGGATCGATGGAAAGCGACGGCGTCTTCTCAGAGTGGAACGGGCAGACCGCCATGACGGACCTGCCGGACCGTTTCACCTTCGTCACCTCTTGGGCGAGCTCCACGAGATCGGTCCTTTCGCGGACCTTGTCGATGTCTTCGCGGGAGAACGCCATCAGAAGGTGAAGATAGACCGACCAACGGTATGCCTTGTCCGTGCCGCGTCGCTCGGGCTTCGTATTCATACAATCAGCCTTTGTGGGCTCCCTTCCCTTCATCCCGTTCATCATTGGTCTGATCATCACAGCCGTCATCGGGCTCGGCCTGTGGCGGAGAAGAGCGCAACTTGCCGCCTGGACGGCCGCTGCCGCCGAACTGGGCATTGCCGCCGAGCCCGGTTCCTTCATGCAGCCGATGAAGCTTGCGGGCGACATCGGAGAAGTCCCGGTGATCGTGGACATCAAGAGAGAGGGGTCCGGGGACAACTCCAAGACCTACACCCGGTACCGCGTCTTCTACCCGTCGCTGGGCCTCGGCCTCCGGCTCCGTCGCGAATCCGGTGTCACCCTGTTCATCAGGATCTTCGGCGTCCAGGACCATTCCATCGGAGACGAGGTGTTCGATCAGGCATTCGAAATCAAGGGGGCGAACGCCGACGCCGTCGCGTCGTTTCTCACAACGTCTCGCCGTCAGACACTCCTCCGTCTGCAGGCGGCCTACCCGGGTGCAGTAATCACCGATGATGAAATCGAGCTGAAGACCGGCGGCACCGAGACGAGCCCAGACGTCATCGTGTCCACGGTCCGTCGCCTCGCCGGAACGGTGCCGACGTTCACGGGTCACCGCAGGCCGCGCGACGTCGAGGAGACCGTCGACCGACGTCTCAGCGGTGACCTTGCCTCGTCAGTCCCCGACGCGGTCGCCCACGCCCACCCGGACGATATCGATTCGTCGCTGCTCGAGATCGAGGGCCTCTACGGCGCGGGCCGAGTGGAGGAGGCTGCCGCCGTCGTCCACGAGCTCGAGCGCGTGGTTCCTGCCGATCCGGAAGTTCTGGGGTGGCGGGACCAGATCGAGCAGCCACCCGAGCGCAACATCGTCGACCGCGCAGTCAGCGTCGATCCGGTGCGGGTTGCGATGGAGCTCTTCGGTGAGCGCCGCCTCAGCTTCGAGACGACGGCCTTGTTCGAAGAGAGGTTCGCCGACTTGAAAGTGCATTGGGCCGGAGTCGTGCGGCGCGCTTCGCGCAACACGCGTGATCGTGACTTCGATCACGCCGACGTGACGAAGGCCATCGTGCACGTTGCGACGATTGAGAACGACCTCTACGGCAACGCCGAGGTCGATGCCATCGTGGCGTTTCCCCCTGGTGTCGACATCGCCGAGGGTCAGGAGATCACGTTCACGGGTCGTTTGGTCAAAGTGGACGGCCTGGTAAGGAACCTCTTCGTGGCGGACGCCGCCGTTCTTGCGTAAATGCCCGGCGATATACGCCGGGCATTTACGCAAGAACGGCGGCGTTCGCCACGAAGTGGTTCCACACCCGGCCGTCCACTTTGACCAAACGACCCGTGAACGTGATCTCCTG
>JAUVPA010000093.1 GCA_030598905.1 Acidimicrobiia bacterium | reverse complement strand
TGGGTGACGACGCGCAGACGACGACGCTTCTCGGGGAATTGACTCAGATGCAGACCGACATCGACATCCGGTTCGCGCAGGCCTTACTCGTACTCCGCGCGGAAGTCGACGATCAGGTCATCGAACTCGCCGCCGCCATCGAGGCAGTCATCGGAGCCATGCCCTTTTGAGATTGTGGCCGCCGGATCAGTTCTTGCTCTCCATGGCAGCGACCTCTCTCTCGAAGTCGCTGGCTCCCTGGAACTCTTTGTAGACAGAAGCAAAGCGGAGATACGCCACCTCGTCGAGATCGCGTAATCCGTCGAGTACCTGGCGACCAATCTCGTCGCTCACCACCTCGGGTGCCATCGCGTATACCGACCTCTCGATATCGGCCACGAGTTGCTCGATCGCGTCAGGCGGCACCGGGCGATCTGCCAGCGCGCTGTCGAGACCTCTCCGCACCTTGCCAACGTCGAACGGTTGTCTCGACCCGTCTCTCTTCACAACCATCACCGCGAAGTCGGGCCGTTCGAAGGTCGTGAAACGTTGTCCGCACGTTTGGCACGACCGTCGGCGCCGTACGGCCCGACCCTTCTCGGCAGGACGGCTGTCGATGACGCGTGTTTCGCCGGACATGCAGAACGGACAGTGCATGGCGGCGGAGCGTACCCGATGCGCCGTTGGGGAGGGCATTGGCGGCGCACCGAGAGCGCTGCGCCGTGGAAACGACTAGCCGACGGGGATGTCGAGCACCTGACCGGGGTGGATCGTGGCTCCGTCGAGATCGTTGATCCTTCGGATCGCGTCGATGGTCCCCCGCACGTCGCCGCCATCGCTTCCACGGTTTGTTGCGATCTCCCACAACGTGTCTCCGCTACGCACCGTGTAGATCGCTGTCGTTGGCTGCGACTTGCCGGTCGCCTGGACGGCGGAAGCGAGGAGGAGGACGAGGAGCACCGCAATCGTGGAGATGATGACCAACGCTCGAGTCCGGGCGCCTGTCTGCCGTGCCACGTCGTACCTCCTCCTCGGTCGTACCTTCCGCCCTGTCCCCGATCGGTCCCGCCAGATGCTGGCTTGGCCGACCGAAGCGGGCGTGTGTTCCCTCTCGGGCGCCCGTTGGCGTGTTCGCCGTCAACGTATCCGGTGGGTGTGACAGAAACCGGTCCGCCCGAGATTCCCCTCGGTCCGGTTTCGGTCTGAGCCGTTGAGCGTCCCTCCGTGGGATCACTGTGGGATCACTGCCTACCCGAACATGTGTTCGACGTATCGAGCAACATATCGAACGTCTGTTCGTATGTCAAGTCGAACATATGTTTGGTCGCGGACGAAATCGGATCTATCCTGAGCACAACGAGCGAGGAGACCCCAATGGACTCGACAGTGGACAATCGCAAGGAACTCACCGTCCGCCAACGCCAGATCCTCGAGCTGATCCAATCGTCGGTGGCCAACCGTGGTTATCCGCCGTCCGTGAGGGAGATCGGTGACCAAGTGGGGCTCAGCTCGCCGTCGACCGTTCACAGTCACCTATCGTCACTCTCCAAGGCCGGCTACATCCGCAGGGATCCGTCCAAGCCGCGCGCTATCGAAGTCATCGCCCCCCTCGAGACAACCGAGCTCCGTAGGGCTCCGGTGCGAGATGTCCCCCTCGTCGGGAGAATCGCTGCCGGTTCACCGATGCTTGCCGAAGAGGACATCGAGGAGATCTACCCCCTCCCCACCGAACTTGTCGGCCACGATCCAGTGTTCATGCTCCACGTCCGGGGCGACTCCATGATCGACACCGGGATCTACGACGGCGACTACGTGGTCGTCAAGCGACAACAGGAGGCCCGGGACGGACAACTCGTAGCCGCGCTCATCGACGGTGAAGAGGCCACGGTCAAGAGACTGCAACGCCGCGACGGACGCATCGTGCTCAAGGCCGAGAACCCAGACTATCCACCCATGGTCTTCACCGAAGGGGTTGACATCCTGGGTGTTGTCGTCGCCGTCTTGCGGCGCGTCGAGTGAACTAGTGGCTCAGAGCCGTCCTCGAAATACCAATTGAGCCGGCCCCTTCATCCACGCCGCTTTGTCATCCAACTCGATCATGAGCGTGCCGCCGCGCAGTTCGACCGCCACCGTGTCGGACACGAGATTGCGTTCGTACGCGGCAAACGCCGCCGCCGAAGCCCCGGTGCCGGAAGCCAGCGTCTCACCAACACCTCTCTCCCACACCCGCACCCGGATGTGATCCTCGCCGCTGACCTCGACGAACTCGACGTTGGTGCGGCCCGGAAAGATCGGGTCGTTCTCGATTTGTGGTCCCACTTCGTCGACTGCGGCTTCGTCGACCGACTCGACAAAGAGGATGGCATGCGGGTTGCCGATTCCCACCGGATGCACGTCGAAACCCGCCACGTTGAGTGTCTCCGTGCGGAAGCGATGGGGGGAACCGACGTACGCACGCACGTTCTCTCCGTCGACCGAAGCGGCGTGGCTCCCGACTGCCGTTTCGATGACGACGTCGTGGCCGGGCACCCAACCGGTCTCGACGGCATAGAGAGCGACACAACGAAGGCCGTTGCCGCACATCTCTGCTTCGCTACCGTCGGCGTTCCAATAGCGCATGCGAATGTGGCCCGAGTCGAGGGGAACTGCGGTGAGCACCCCGTCCGCTCCAACGCCCGTGTGCCGCTCACACCACCTTCTGATGTCTTCGGGTTCGGGAGTGACGTCGTCCGGAATGAGGATGAAGTCGTTGCTCAGCGCCTGGACCTTCACGAACTCCACTGTTGTCCCTTCATAAGTTCCGACCAGGCCAACTCGGCAAGAGCGCCGGTGTCATGGTGCCACGGCAGCCACACAATCCGCGGATCGCGTCGAAACCACGTGCGTTGGCGCTTGGTCAGCGCTCGTGTCGCCGCAATGGCGGCCGAACGACCGTCTCCCAGCATGGCGTCACCAGTCACAACGGGCAGCAGCTCTTTGTAGCCGACGGCGTGACTCGCCGCTCTTCCCAGCCTGCCGACCAGAGCAGCGACCTCATCAAGGAGTCCCGACTCGAGCATGACGTCGAATCGGGCCTCGACACGGCCATCTAACTCTTCGCCAGGATCGATGCCGACAGCCCGAAACGGCCGGAGTGGCTCGTATGCCCGAACGGCGCGGGATTCGTCACCCAAAGCGCGATAGCTTGGGGTCTTCCCCCGTGAGGCGGTGCACCTCGACCGCCCGCAAGACGCGCCGTGGATTCTGGAGGTCAACGACATCGCCCGCCTCGGGGTCGACCGCGATCAGCTGCGACACCAAATCGGCAGCCTCTACGGACTCCAAGTCGCCTTTCAAGTCGGGATCCGTCGGCTCGAACGTGAGAGGATCGATCAGTGAGCGGAAGTGCAATCCCGAGCCTCCCGCGATGAGCGCCACAGCTCCCCGGTCCCTGATCGTCTCCAGGACCGCTCGACCCTTCGACTGGAATTCCGAAACGGTGAAATCCGTGTCAGGATCGGTCATGTCGATCATCTCGTAGGAGATTCGATCTCGTATGGCAGCGCCGGGTTTTGCGGTGCCGATGTCCATTCCCCGGTACACCTGCATCGAGTCCACGGACACGATGCTCGCTCCGCAGCTCTCTGCAATCCTCTCGGCGACGGCAGACTTGCCCGAGCCGGTTGGGCCGAGGATCGCCAGAGTGCTCAGGACAGCGGCATCCCTTCCAGGTAGTGAGGAGCGGCCCGGGTAATGGAGACGTCGAAAACGGACCCGGGCTCCCACTCCCCTGGGACATGCACGATTCGGTTGCCACGGGTCCTCGTGTTGGCAACGGCCTGGTCGCGCCGCGACGGTCCTGCTGCCATGACCTCTTGGCGAGAACCCACCTGCTCCTGGTTGAGCACGAGGGTGATCTCGTTCTGCAACTTGACCAGTCGTCCGAACCGTTCGGTGACGACCGACGCGGGCACCTGGTCACCCATGTCCGCGGCCGGCGTCCCCGGTCGGGGCGAGAATTGGAACATGAATGCGCTGTCGAAACGAGCCTGCCCGACGACAGTCATCGTTCTCTCGAAATCATCGTCGGTCTCCCCGGGGAATCCGACGATGATGTCCGTCGATACGGCGAGGCCCGGAATGATCTGTCGGGCCATCTCGAGCTTGGCGAGGAAGCGATCAGCGTTGTAGCCGCGGTGCATGGCGGCGAGGATCTTGTCGGATCCAGATTGCAGCGGCAGGTGAAGCTGCTCACACACGGGCGGTGTTTCGGCCATGGCCTCGGCCACATCCTGGTTGAAGTCCTTGGGGTGCGGGCTCGTGTATCGAATCCGCTCGATTCCTCCGACGCTTCCGGATCGGCGAAGCAGGTCGGCGAAAAGCGGCTTGCGGCCGTTCAGGTCGAGATCGCGGCCGTAGGAGTTGACATTCTGGCCGAGCAGAGTGACCTCCACGACACCATCGGAGGCGAGACCTTCGATTTCGCGGACGATGTCACCAGGCCGGCGGCTGATCTCCGGACCGCGCACGATCGGCACGATGCAGAAGGTGCAGCTGTTGTTACAGCCGACGGTGATCGTCACCCATGCCGAGTGGTCCGCGTCCCGGTGGGCGGGAAGGTGCGAGGGAATCTCGTCCAGATTGGTCGTCTGCTCCAGAATCTCGGTAACCGGACCCCACTCCTCCGACTTGTCCAGTAGATCGAGAACACGATGAGTGTTGTGAGTACCGAACACGACATCCACCCAAGCGGCACGTTCTTGGATCAGACCGCGATCCTTCTGGGCGGCGCACCCGCCCACGAGGATCTGCACGCCGGGCCGCCGATCCTTGAGAGCCTTCAACTGCCCTAGGTAGCCGTAGAGCCGGTTGTCGGCGTTCTCGCGAATCGTGCACGTGTTCAGCACGACAACATCGGCGTCATCGATCGCGTCTACGGAGTCCATGCCGTCGGACTCGAGCAGGCCCGCGATGCGCTCTGAGTCGTGGTCGTTCATCTGGCACCCGAACGTGCGGATGTAGAAGGTGCGGCCCGCCCGGGTCTGCGTCCGCACCTCCTTTGTCGTCGGCATGGCGAGGAGGGTGGTATCCGTCATAGGTGGCCAGACCTACCGGGCGTAGTCCTTTGCCCGGAACTCTCGGATCACGTTGACCTCGATCTGGCCCGGATACTGTAGGTCGTCTTCGAGCTTGCGAGCGATGCTGCGAGCAAGGTCGGCGGCACCGAGATCGTCAAGAGCGCCGGGATCGACAACAACCCGGATCTCTCGTCCGGCCTGAAGCGCGTAGACGCGATCGACGCCATCAAACGCACCCGCCAGGTCCTCGAGTCGTTCCAGGCGCCTGACGTAGGATTCGAGCGCCTCGCGGCGTGCACCCGGCCTCGCCGCCGACACGGCATCTGCTGCCTGCACCAACACCGCCGTGAGTGTCCTCGGCTCCACCTCGTTGTGATGCGCTTCGATCGCGTGCACGATCTCCGGCTCCTCATCGAACCGCCTGGCGATCTCCGCCCCGATCAGGGCGTGCGACCCGCCGACCTCGTGAGACACGGCCTTTCCGATATCGTGGAGGAATGCGGCTCTCCGGGCCTCTTGCTCGTTGGCCCCGAGTTCCGCGGCCAACATGCCCGCGATGTGGGCACTCTCGACGAGGTGGTTCAGCACGTTCTGGCCATAGCTGGTGCGGTACGTCAACCCACCGATCAACTGAATCAACTCCGGATGGAGCCGAGTCACGCCCACTTCGAGCATCGCCCACTCACCGGCGTCACGGATGGATTGTTCGACCTCGGCCCTCGCCTTTTCGTGAGCCTCTTCGATCGACGACGGATGTATTCGCCCGTCCTCGACCAACCGTTCGAGTGCCAGGCGGGCAATCTCGCGACGTACCGGGTCGAACGTGGACACCGTCACTGCTTCTGGCGTGTCGTCCACGATCAGGTTGACACCGGCGACTGCCTCGAAGGTGCGGATGTTGCGACCGTCGCGACCGATGATCCGTCCCTTCATGTCGTCTGACGGGAGAGGAATGACTGAGACAGTGGTGTCGGAAACGACCTCCGCCGCGATTCTTTGAACAACCGACGCCAGGATTCGTCGTGCCCTGCGGTCACCCTCCTCGCGGGCCCGCAACTCGATGTCTCGTACCAGGACCATCGCCTCACGCCTCGCCTCGTCCTCGACCTGTTCGAGGAGCTCGGCCTTGGCAATCTTCGCATCGAAGCCCGCGGTACGCTCGAGAGCAGATCTGGCCTCTTCCTTCGCCATGTTCGCTTCCGCGATGGCGTCGCCTGCGGAGCGCTCCTTCATCAGAGCGAGTTCTTCACGCTGTGCCAGATTCGCAGCACGTTGCTCGAGGGTCGCCTCGCGCTGCGCAATGCGATCTTCTGCCGATCCCATCTCGACGCGGCGGTGTTCGAGGGTTGCGTCTTCTCGGTCGCGATACGTCTCAGCCTTGGCGCGAGCCTCCTCCTCGGCACGCGCCAGGATCTTCTGCGCTTCGAGCCTGGCCTCGCTCAATACCTCGTCGGGCGTGCCGCCATTGCGGCTCCGCCGGGTGAGTGCGATACCGGCCACGAACGCCAGAGCGATGACGGCCACCACAAGCACCGGCACCAGCCACTGCAACATTCTGTCCTCGTTCCCCGGACCGGGAACGACGCGTGCCGAGCCTCAAGACTCGGCACGCACACATTGGCGCTCACTTCAGAATTGAGCACGAAGGGAACGGCGTCCCTACGTCACCTCCCAGGTACTCATTCGCGGCGCCGGGTCCATCATCTCGGTCCGTTTCTCGGATTGTCTTTTCTTTGTCAGGTATGTGTGCGTCCTTGGGTGCGATCGTACCGCATCCGGACGTCAGCGGGAACGCGAAATCTCGCGTTCTTCATCACACCTCCTCAGCAGGCTCCTCGATGAGGTCCACAGCGTCTTCCTCGTCCGATTCCTTGGCCTCGTCGACGACGAGACCG
>JAUVPA010000054.1 GCA_030598905.1 Acidimicrobiia bacterium | reverse complement strand
CTCGTCCATGCGGTCGGGCTGATCCATCGGAGTGAAGAAGGGCGGGACCTCCATGTTGTTCTGGGGTAGGAACGACAACAGGTATCGCACCTCCTCCATAGCGGCCCTGCCGTCGCGGGCGACAAAGTGGGTCACGCCTGATTTTGTCGCGTGGGCGTGGGCTCCGCCGAGTTCCTCCATCGTGACGTCTTCGCCCGTCACCGTTTTGATCACATCGGGACCGGTGATGAAGAGGTGTGACGTCTCTTCGACCTGATAGATGAAGTCCGTCATCGCGGGGGAGTAGACGGCGCCTCCGGCACACGGACCCATGATCACGGAGATCTGTGGGATGACACCGGAGGCTCGCACGTTGCGCTCGAAGATGCGGCCGTAGCCGTCGAGAGCGACAACTCCTTCTTGGATGCGCGCCCCTCCGGAGTCTTTGAGCCCGACCATGGGGGCGCCGGTGTCCATGGCTAGGTCCATGACTTTGCAGATCTTTTGGGCCACGACCTCTCCGAGGCTCCCCCCGAAGCGCGTGAAATCTTCGCCGAACACGAAAACTGTGCGTCCGTCCACCGTCCCCCAGCCGGTGACGACGGCGTCGCCGAGGGGCCGATTGTCCTCGATATCGAATCCTGTTGCCTGGTGTCGGACGAACTGATCGAGCTCGTGAAACGAGCCCTTGTCGACGAACAGCTCGATCCGCTCGCGGGCTGTCAGTTTGCCCATGTCGTGTTGACGATCAAAAGCCCTCTGGTTCCCGGGCCTTTCCGCCTCTTCACGGAGCTCACGCAGCCGCTCGATGCGCTTCTCGGTGCTCACGTATCTCTCCCGTTAGGCTCGCCGCGTTTCACCGTTGGGTTGTTCGACTCTGGCGGGTCCCTGTTGGATACACGTTACGACATCGAGCTGCTGCTCACTGTGCCATCCACCCAGGATGAGGCCCGCCTGACTCAAGAGAGGTCGGGTCGACCGGCGTTGGTAGTCGCCGAAGCGCAATCCGCAGGACGCGGTCGATCGGGTCGGCAGTGGACCAACGCCGACCGTTCGATGGCGGCTTCGCTCGCGTTCCGTCCGAACTGGGATCGGTCGACGTGGGGTCTGCTGCCTCTGGTCGCAGGTGTCGCGGCGAGGCGGGCGATCGCGGACGCCTTCGAGGTGGTGGTCGAACTGAAGTGGCCTAACGACCTCCTGGTGCCTCTCGGCAAGGTTGGCGGAATCCTCGCCGAAGCATCCGAGGCCGTCACCATCGGATGTGGCCTCAATCTGTGGTGGGCTGAGCCGGCAAAGGGAGCGGCATCGCTGCTCGGCCAAGATCCCGGACCATCGGTCGTCGAATCTCTCGCGGCGGGATGGGCAAGCACCGTTCTCGATCTGGTCGAGTTGGGTTCTGGATCGTGGCCCCGCGACGAGTACATCGATGCCTCGGCCACGATCGGGCACGAGGTGTGCTGGACGGATGGAGCGGGTGTCGCCATCGACATCGGTTCCGACGGAGCGTTGATCGTCGAGACTCCCGGTGGCGCCGTGGAACTGCGAAGCGGCGACGTGCACCTCCGCCGGTAACCTTTGGCTCCGAACGGAGGGACGCTTGAGCATCCTCAAGGGCGAACAAGCTGAAGTTCTCACGATCTACAACACGATCACCGTGCCGTCGGGCAGATCATCGAGAACCGCCTATCTCTCCAGGCCCAACGCCGGCGGCGAGTGGCCCACCGTCCTCGTGATCTCCGGGCCAGGTCCGATCACCTCAGCCGTCAAAGAAGTGTGCCGTCGCGTTGCCCGCCAAGGCTTCGCCGTCCTCGCTCCGGAGACGCGTGTGGGCACGGACAACCTCGACCTGTTCATCGACTACGTCGCCAATCCAGCGGCCGACTGGTCAAGCGCGGAATACGGATTGGGCACTCTCGGTCTCGGTCGCGGGGGATCCGCGGCGCTCGAAGCGGCGGTCCAATACGGTCAGGTCCTAGCGACCATGACCGTGGCCACGGCGCCTGATCTCGAGTTGCTTCCTTCGGTACGCGTTCCCATGCTTGCTCTGGTCGGTGACGGCGACGTGGCGGTGACGCCTGACATCGTCGAACGGGCCAGGAACCTGGCCCCGCATGTGGAATGGGTCGTCTATCGCGGCCTTGACGACGATTGGTGGAACGACGCGGCTCCCGGATGGGACGAGGAGGCCGCGTCCGACTCATTGACGCGCGTTGCTGACTTCTTCGGGACACACCTACCTCCCCTCTTGTGATGAGGCGCACAGTTGTCACCGGAGGGGCCGGATTCATCGGTTCGAACCTCGTCGATCGTCTCGTCGATGACGGTTCCGAGGTTCTCGTCATCGACGATTTGAGCTCCGGCAGCCTCGCCAACCTGACTGCCGCCCGAGAACGTGGACACGTTGCCCTCCATCAGATGGATGTTCGTGCGCCTGAGCTTGCTGATGTCGTCGGCAGGTTCGCTCCGGACGTGATCTTCCACCTTGCCGCCCAGATCGACGTGCGGGCCTCGGTGGCCAATCCCGTCGTCGACGCAGACGTGAATGTGCTGGGGACGGTCAACGTTTTGGAAGCCGCGCGCAAAGCAGGAACGCCGAGGGTCGTGTTCGCCTCCTCGGGCGGCGCCACCTTCGGGGACACCGGCAGGATCCCCACACCGGAGTCCGTCACGAAACAACCCGAGTCACCGTACGGCGTGGCCAAGATGGTCACCGACGGCTATTTCGACTACTACCACAGGGTGCACGGTGTCGACTACCTGTCGCTCGGCTTCTCGAACGTCTACGGCCCCCGCCAGGATCCGCACGGCGAAGCGGGTGTGGTCGCCATCTTCACTGGGGGCTTGCTCGAGGGGCGGCCGGTGACGATCTACGGAGATGGGACCCAAACTCGGGACTTCGTGTTCGTGGAAGACGTGTCGGATGCGTGTGTGCGAGCGGCCGTTACAGGCGGCAGCCGCTATCTGAACATCGGAACCGGAGAAGAGACCACGGTGTTGGAGCTGCTCGACGCCATCGCCGCGGCTGTAGGGGTCGAGGCCAAACCGCGGTTCGGTGCCGCCCGACCGGGCGAGCAACAGCGATCGTGTCTCGATGCATCCGCGGCTCGGAGACACCTCGGATGGGAAGCCTGGACGCCACTCGATGAAGGTCTGCGTCAAACGGCCACCTGGTTCCGCGCCCGGACCTGACACTCTTTACAGCTCGTCGAGGGTCTTGGGCCAGTCGTCCTTGAGGAGCCGACTCAGGGAGCGGTCGGCGAGGATCTTCCCTCCTGTCTGACACCCGGGGCAGTAGTTGGTCTCGCGACCGCCGGAGACGATCCGTTGAATCGGAGCCCCACACACGGGGCAAGGCTCGCCGTACTTTCCGTGGACTCCCATGTCGGGATGAAATGCCGTGACCTTCGTCGGGAACCCATCACCCGTCTCCCCGACGCGGATGGCGGTCCATTCTTCGAGCACCCGGCGAGATGTGTCGAGGAGTCTTTCGACCTCATCGTCCGACAGGTTGGTGTTCATCTGTGTCGGTGAGAGCCTTGCGTGCCAGAGGATCTCGTCGGCAAACGCGCCGCCGATGCCGGAGAACAGACGGGCATCGGTGAGCGTCCGCTTGAGTGTGTGGCGCTCTCCGCGAAACCGTTCGGCAAACTCTACGGCGTCAACGTCGGCCAACTCCACACCTCCCGGATCGATGCCGGCAAAGCCTTGGTCGTCGACGATGTGCATCGTGGCGCGGCGCTTTGCGCCCGCTTCGGTGAGGAGAAGGGTGCCGGTTGCAAAGTCGAGGGCAGCCAGTCCTCGGCGCTTCGGGATTGCCGCTCCGGGATCGAGCCATTTGAAGCGGCCGGCAATCATCAGGTGGATGACGACGTGAATGTCATCCTCGAGGTCGAGCACAACTCTCTTGCCGAGGCGGCGGAGTCCGGTGACTCTCTTCCCGGCCACGGCGTCCACAGGCGGGTCGAAGGTTCTCAGCAGTGAGAAGCTCTGCACCCTGATCCCGTCGAGGGCCTCGCCTTCGATGCGCGGCCGCAGAGCCGCCAGGTAGGCCTCGATCTCCGGGAGCTCTGGCATAGCCCTCTACCGGAAAAGGTCTTCGTCTGCGGCTCTCACGAGGTCGGTCGCTCGGCCGTCACCACGTGCGGTGAGACCACGAACAACAGCGGCGGGGATGTTGTCGGCCTTTCCCATCACGAGGTCGGCCGCGGCGGCAATTTCGTCGATGAGGGCGATCTCGGTTACGTCCATGATGCGGCCTTCGCCGTCGGGCATCCCGCGGAGGTCGAGGATCGCCGGGAGGCCCGAAACGCCGATGGCGACGTCAACCAATCCGCGCCGCCACACGCGCCCAAACGTGTCGGTGACGACGACGGCAACGTCGGTGCCGGTTTTGGCCTCCAGCTCTTTGCACAGTCGGTGCGCCGAGCGGTCGGGATCCACCGGCAGGAGCACCGCCGTGCCCTCGGCGGTGTTCGATCGATCGACTCCCGCGTTGGCGCAGATGAATCCGTGGTGCGTCTTGGTGATGGCGAGGTCTCCCCGACGCCGGATGACCTCGGCGGCTTCGTCCTCGACGAGCGACCGGTACGCCGCATCGTCCGCTGCTTCGACAATGCGACCCTCTGCCTTGGACACGACCTTGTGGGTCACCACGACGACATCGGCGTCACGAAGCTCGATGTCGGCGCGTCTCATGGCACCGAGGAGAATCGACGACAGGTCGTCACCGGGCACGATCGCCGGGATGCCCGGGATCGGGATCAGCTCGACCGTCATCCGAAGACGCCCATCAGCCACGCAGCGAAACGGCGGCCGGCGGCTGGATCGGTGATCATCGTGTCGGCCGCGTGAATCGCCACGTCGCCAGGCAGCGATCGAGAATCGGCTTCGTCGCTTTCGTCGACGATGAGATCAGTTATGACGCCCTCGTAGGCAGCGAGAACAGCGGCGTTGCCTTGCCCCAAACCCAGGCTCCCGAGCACCCGGTCTGCAGGGCCCTTGAGTGCCTTGCCGTTGAACAGCGGGCTCACTGCGACAACTCGTTGCTTCTCGGCCAGCGCTTCGCGGACGCCCTTCACCGCCAGGATCGGCCACACCGACAGAGGAGGGTTCGAGGGCGCGATCACGACGATCTCGCAGCGCTCGATCGACTCGAGCACGCCGGGAGCCGGCATGGCCGTATCAGCTCCAACAAAGTTGAGCTCTTCGACGACGTCGCGATGACCGCGGTACACGAAATAATCCTGGAAAGCGAGCCATCCATCGGGCGTCCTCACCTCGGTACGGAGAGCGTCGTCCGTCGCCGGGATCACGGTTGGCCCGACAGCGAGGACTCGAGCCATGTCGGAAGTGATCCTCGACATCGACTCGCCGTCTGCGAGGCGAGCCGTGCGGTGGAGGCAGTTGGCGAGGTCGCGGTCACCGAGGCGGAATGTCGTATCGATGCCGAGTGCAGCGAGTTGATCCATCACCTGGAACGTGTCGCCGTCGATACCCCAGCCGTGCGGACCCTGGATCCCGGCGAGTGTGTAGAGAACGGTGTCGACGTCCGCCGACACATGGAGGCTGTAGACCAACTCGTCGTCTCCCACGTTGACGATCACGGTCAACTGATCGCCGGTCAGCACCGTCGCCATGGCCCGAGCCATCCGGGCACCGCCTACTCCGCCGGACAGCACCGTCGCGAAAGACGGTGGCGGCGAAGGAGGGTGGTTGCTGTAAATCCTGTCAGATTGCAGACTTACGCCCCTCATGTCTTCAGTCCCGGAGGATTCTCCGCCGCCATCCGTCGTCACCGCCATCGTTGTCGACGACCCGGCCGCCCTCCCAGACACCCTCGAAGCCGTGCGGCGGCAAGTGTACGAGTCCGCGCGGGTCGTGGTTGTCGGTGGGGGCGATGACGCGCGCCTGCTTGCCGAGGCCGATGACGTCACATGGACTCGTGAGCTCTCTGCGGTGATTGAGGGACTGCCCTCGTCCATCAGCCATCTCTGGATCCTCCACGATGCTGCACTCCCTCGGCCCGATGCCCTCACCGCGCTTCTGGCAGAGTCCGAACGAGTTGGCGCCGGCGTCGCAGGGTCCAAGGTCCTCGACAGCGCCGATCCGTCCAGGATGGTGTCGGTGGGTATCGCCACTGACATCTTCGAAGTCCCCTTCACGGGACTCGATCCGGGCGAGATCGATCAGGGCCAGTACGACGTGGTACGAGATGTTGCCGCGGTTGCAGGCACGTCGATGCTGCTGCGCCGCGACTTGGCCCGAGGAGTTGGCGGGCCTGATCCGGCCATGGCGTCGGTGAGTGCCGCAGTCGATCTCTGTCAGCGGGTCAGGCTCAGGGGTGCTCGAGTTGTGGTGGTCCCTTCTTCGGAAGTCCTCTATTCCCTGGGACGGAGACGATCGAAGCGATGGCGCGAGGACGCCGGACGGATTCGATCGATGATCAAGGTCTACGGAGGATTGACGCTTCTGTGGGCTCTTCCCGCCGTCTTCCTGGTCGGTTTGGTTGAGTCGATCATGGCGCCCTTTGCCGGCCGCTGGCGCCTATTCGACTGGATCAGGGCGTGGCTGTGGAACATCTTTCATCTCCCTTCGTCTGTCGGGCTCCGGATTGCGGCGAGGCGCGGCAGAGCGGCAGGCGATGACGAACTCTTCCGCTTCCAACGAAAGGGGAGCGTGGCATTGAGCGCGACGGCCGGGATCATCGCTGACAATGTGAGATCCCGCCTTCCCGGCGAAGAACGCTTGTCGTTCGAGGCACTCGGACGCGATCTGCGTCAACCAGCCTTCGTGATGGGACTCCTCGCAGTGGTGTTCAGCCTGCTGGCGGTCCGATCGATCTGGTCGGAGGGCCTCCCTGCCGTCGGTTGGAGCCTTCCCTTCCCTTCGACGGGATGGGAGGGTGTCCTGGCCTACGCCGGAGGTTGGAATCCTGCGGGTCTCGGCAGTTCCGAAGCACTCCGCCCGATCATCGGCGTTGTCGGTGTCGTTCAGACGGCTCTCTTCGACAACGGCCGCCTGGCCGAATATTTCCTGGCGCTCGCGGCCTACGTGTTCGGCATTTGGGGTGTCGTGCGTCTTCTCCGCACGTGGTCGGTCGCGGCGGCGCCGGGAGTGGCCGCCGGCATGGTCTACGTCGCAGGCCCTGCTGCTCAAGCGATTGCGGGCAACACACACGTCGGGACCCTCTTCGCCCTCGGCGTCTTGCCGTGGGCGCTGCGGATCCCGCTGGCACGAATACCCAAGACGTGGCTCGCCAGGATCGGCCGTGTCGCGGCTGCCGCCACGGCAACGGGACTGTGTGCTGCGCTGTCTCCTCTCCTCGTGATCGCTCCGTTGGCCCTACTGCTGGTGTGGGCCCTCATCAACATCAGAGATGGCGCAGCGTGGCGAGCCGTCGGCATCTCCGCTGTGGCAACGGTGCTGGCAGCGTTGATGTTGCTGCCGTGGATCGGCCTTGCCGATCTCAAGGATTTTGTCCGCGCAGGGGATGCCTTCTGGCAGACCTCGGTGGTTGTCGCCGTTGCCATTGCGGTCACCGCCGTAGCGACGATCGTTGCCGCTCCGGCACGCCTGGCGCTTGTCGGAGGGTGGGGAGCCGTCCTGATTGCCGGGGGCGCGCTTCTCGCTCGTTCGTCGAACCTCGGCCTGGGGCGAGAGGTGGAGAACGCGGCGCTGGCCATCGTCGCAATCGGCGCCGCGGCTGTCATCGGATCGGCGATCGAGGCTGTGACACGGGTGAACGAGGTTGTCGGGTGGCGGCGATTTATCGTCGGAGTTGGTGCCGTCGCATCCGTCTTTGTGATCACTTCCGCCTTGCTGCCGCTTTTCGGCGGTCGGGCCGGATTGCCCGGCGATCGATTCTCGGACGCGTTTGAATTCACCATGGCCAGACCGGGCGAGGCCACTGCATCTCGCATCCTCGTTGTGGGTCCGCCCGAAGATCTCCCCGGCTCATCGCGGGAGATAGAGGGTGCTTCGTACCGCGTCGTTTCCGCTCCTATGCCTCACCTCTGGGAGGATCAGCTTCCGGTCGCCCTCGCCGGCGATGACGCGCTACGGGTCGATCTCACAGCCATCATCAGCGGCGAAACGCAGCGAGCCGGCCAGTTGCTCGCTCCCTACGGGATTCGGTGGATCGTCGTGATGGGAGATGTGTCGACGACCGGTGACCCGGACCCTCTGGCCACCGCATGGCTGAATGTGCTGGAGGGTCAGCTCGATCTCGTTCCGTTGGGGGGCGGGCTCACCCATCCTACGTTCGAGAACGAGGAGCCGACGGCCCTACGGGCGATCACTTCCACGGAGGATCCGTGGCTCAAGACCGATGTCGGGTACGAGGGTGAGCCGCACCAAATCAGCCGCGTGACCATCGCAGAGAACGCGAACAGTCGCTGGATACCAGGCCCATGGAACCAGATGGAGTGGCGAAGTGAGATCAGCTCGTCCGCCGGTGTGGTCGAGTTCGATCCGATCGAGGGCAGAAGAACACAAGCGCTCCTCGCCGGCATCGGGTTCGTGTTCCTCCTTGGGTTCGCCTTTGTGGGGAGGCGGTGGGGATGAGGCGAATCCTCGCCCTGAGCGTGGCGGTCATCCTTGGTGCGCTCGCGTTCACTGCCGTCGAGCCGGCGGTGCCGGACGATCCATCGTTCGGCACGACGCTGCCTCCTGAGCCCGATGGAGCGACGGGCTCACCCAGCGTCTGGTATTGCTCCTGGGTCGACTCGGGAGCGCTCCGCGACTCGACATACGACCTAGCTGCACTTGTCGACGTCGATGCCGTCTTGACGCTACCGAGCCCGATACCGAACGAGGATCCCGACACTGCGACGGTCCCGCTCCCGGGTCCAAGCGCCGCATCAATCGACACGGCGGCGATCGTCAGACGCGGCGAGGCTCCCGGCATCGTCGAATTCGACGACGGGCCTGCTACGGCGTCGGCCGTCGTGTGGGGTGACGCTCTCCTCACAGGTGACCGTTGCGTCGTTTCCGTTCCCAAGGTGTGGCACTTGTCTGGTGGGACCACGGCCGACGGATTCTTTCTGGGGCTCAGGTTGTTCAACCCGTTTCCGGAAAACGCCAAAGTCACGGTGAACGGGATCAGCGAGTTCGGTGCCGAGCCACTCCCGGAACTCACCGGCTACGACGTAATGGGCCGCAGCTTGGTGACATTCGACTTGACGAGGGACATCCCGCTCCTCGACCAGGACTCCTTCACCGTCGAGACCGATCAGGGT